>NZ_CP089290.1:600000-771807 GCF_022819385.1 Candidatus Nanosynbacter sp. HMT-352 | reverse complement strand
ATCTGGAAATTACGATTTATGAAGTAATTAACAGATTGTTTCTATGGTATAATATTACTATAGAAACTCTCTGTTAATCAGAGAGTTCTTTTTTTGGACAATTTGGCACTTCGTAAATCACCTTTGCGGTGATTTTTTAGATTAGACCCAATTTCAGAGGGGCGAGCATCGCAAAGGCTCGCCCCTCTTTTGATGGCTTGAATGAGGTCGCTCGATTGTTGTTTGTAGCGGCTTCTAAGAGTTATCAATGATTGAACTTTGCGAAACTTAAGCGGATCGGCCAAAGAAATTATAATAGTGGCGACATAGACAGCTGGCTTCTCGAGGGGATATTTAACTAAGAAAGGAGGCAGCTATTAATGAGGGCTCTTTAGAATATGAGCTGACGAAAATTCAGCATCAGAAACCAAGCAAGCCACCGACACCTGAGCAGCTTGGAGTTACTAAAAAATCTAAACATAAAAAGGAAGAAAAGACTATGAAAAAAATCAATTGGAAAAACGTTATTGAAAGCATTAAAACCATCACCATCGTGGCGCTAATCGCTAGCGTGGTTGGATTCGGACTGGGAGTAAAGTACCAGGAATCGAAGAATAGCCAGCTGGAAACAAGAATCTCTGAGCAGATTCAACAGTTAAAAGCCGTAAAGTAGCGAGCGAGCGACCGGCGCTACTAAAGCCTAAGGTCGCAGCGGTCGAAGCTCATGCATCTGCGCCGCCAAAAGCTGCTGTGGAGGCAGCTGGCGCAGGTGTCTGCGAGGGGTTTCGACCGCTGGTCGCTAAATACGACTGGAACGTGGATATCGCTATGGCAGTGATGAAGGCTGAGAGTGGATGCCGAACAAACGCTCTGGGATACAACACGAATGGAACGAATGACGCTGGTTTATTCCAGGTCAATTCAATCCACGACATGACAGACAGGCGGTACCATCCAGAATATAATGTGGCGCTCGCTTATAAGATTTATGCGACACGCAGTAAGTGGGATTCGAGCGGGTGGAAGGCGTGGAGCGTATGTCTGAACGGTAAGGTGAAATGTTACTAAATTTTTAAGGAGAAAGTGAAATGAGTGAAAGTGAGATTTTGGAGAAATTGGAAAACCTAATCGATCCGACATTTCTCGATCGTGTTTTGGCGGGGGAGGTGTAGGTGGCAGACGCTTACTATAGCCGACCAGAGTGGTCATACTCATCAATGAAGCTGATTCTCGATCACGGTATCGATTACGCGGTCGCAGCTAAACGCGGAGACTTACCAGACCTAGACAGCAAAGCTATCGATTTGGGACAGCTAGTGCATATGCTAGTGCTTGGCGGCGAGGATCAATTCGCCATCAGCACCTTTCCTGATTTTCGGTCAAGTGCTGCTCGAGCGTGGCGCGACGAACAAAAAGCCGCTGGCAAACACATTATCACTCTGGATATGTTCAAAGCCGCTGATCAGATTTTGAAAAATATCGAGAATCACCCGCTGGCGAAGCAATATATTTTTGCTAAAGGTGCAACATTCGAGCACGAAATGTACGCTCGCACCGCTGACGGCGTAGATATGAAAGGTAAGGCTGATGTACTGATTCGCACTAATGAAGCTGCCATGATAACCGACCTGAAAACTACCGCAAAGTTCGACAAGTTTTTCAAAACTGCGCAGTCAATGCACTACGATTTGCAGTCAGCAGTTTACACGCTGGTGACGGCGTCAAGCCTAGAACTAGATCCGGCGTTAGTCAAGTTTGCCTATTGCGTGGTTGAAGCCGTCGCACCATACCGCGTGCAGTTCATGATTGCGGGCATCGACTTCGTTGAAGCTGGCGAACGCAAGCTGCGTACGTGTGTCGACGAGATCATAAAGTTTGGCGACAGCGAGCCGAATTTCCTCATTGAAGAAGTGAGGGAGCTGGGCGACTGGAGCCTGTAAAAGAAAGGAGAATATGAAAGTCTTTAATAGTTTAGACCCGACCGAAAAACCATCAATTCTGATGGTTGTGTACGGCGAGGGCGGCGTTGGTAAAACAACGTTTGCAGCCACCGCACCACGACCGATTATCGCTGACTGCGAGAATGGCAGTAAATACTTCGGGCTTCGCGGTATTGAGACTGATGTAGCGATCATCGAAAAGTGGGACGACATGCAGGAGTTTATGCAGATCGCACTCACTGACAACTACGATACAGTGATCATCGATCCAATCGGTGAGTTGATGGAGAAGCTAATCGCCTATATGCGAAATAAAGCCGATAGCAAATTAGTACAGCGTGATGGCAATCCGACAATGGCAGGCTGGGGCTGGCTGAAATCAACCATGCGGACGTTTTTGAAAACCATGCGAGATAGCGGTAAGCACATTGTTATCGTGGCGCATGTTCAGGAGAAAGACGACGACGGCCGCGTCATTAAACGTCCAATGGTCGCCACAAGACTATCTGAGGAACTGGTCAATCTGGTGGATATCGTCGGCTACATGACGACGATCAATGATACCGAAACTGGCGACACTAAGCGATTGATTATCGTTGACCCAGCCAGCGACAAGTACGTCGCCAAAGACCGCACTGGCCGGCTAGGCCGCTACATTGAGCCAGACTTCACGAAAATCGTCGATGGCGTAAGAGGTGACGCTGAGTACGCGTGGATTGCACCAGCGCCGACACTGGCAAGCCGAGAGCAAATCGAAGCGGCTGCCAAACCAACCATTCCAAGCTCACGCGTCGAAATGACCGGCGCTCGGCTTGGCAAATCTGAAGCAGACAGGAAGTAAAGGAGGACACATGTCACAACTACAAGAATACGTCGATTCGCAAATTGCTACGATATCGCCGTTCAAAATCAAATCGCAAGAGCTTTTGGAGCAAGCCAAAGCTAAAGAAGTAACCGACGACGCTACGGCTAAAGAGGCAGTCGCAATCCGCAAGCTGATCACCTTACACCGCACTGAAGTCAAAAACGCACGGTTAGCGATCACTCGCAACTTTGACAGCGTCAAATCGCAATTTATCGACGCTGAAAAAGATGTACTCGCGCCAGCTGAAGAGGCGCTGGAGAACATCAGCCAAAAGATTCTGGCTTATCAAGAGGAGCAGGAGCGACTAGCAAAAGAGGAAACGGCACGCGTTGACGCTATCTGCGCCAAGTTCGCTACCAACGCCAAATCACTACGCAGCCAGAAAGCCTGCGACGAGCGAGGCGCTGAGTTGAAGCAGATATTCGCTGAGTTACCTGAAACTGATCAGAATCACGCTGAAATCAAGCTGGTATTCACTAAAGCCATCAACGAACTGTTGACGCGTAAAGACGAACTGACAACCGCCGAGCGCGACGAAGCTGAAGCCGCTAAATTAGCCGCACAACGTAAACGTGAACAGGAAATCGCCGAGGCTGAAGCAGCCAAAGCTGCTAAAACACAGCAGTCAACTGTTAAATCTGGCATTAAGACCAAGACAGTGTTCACGGTTATTAATCCTGAGTTAGTGCCGCGCTATCTCTGCGAGCCAAGCGACAAACTAATCCGCGAAGCTATCGCCAATGGGCTGCGTGAAATCCCAGGCGTTGAAATACGCGAGGAAAAGAGTTTCTAAATATGGCAGCAATCAATAACGTAACTCTAATCGGTCGCGTCGTCCGAGACATCGAAGTCAAAACGACGAATAGCGGCAAGTCCGTAGCCTCATTCGCACTAGCGGTTGACGGCTACGGCAAAGATGCTGACGCCAGTTTTATCGATTGCGTTGCCTGGAATAAAGCAGCCGAACTACTGGCAGAGTACGCACCGAAAGGCAAGCAAATTGGCATAACCGGCAGATTGCAAACACGAATCTGGGAGAAAGATGATATCAAGCGTAAAGCGACTGAAGTCATCATCGATCAGTTCCAGTTTTTGAGCGACGCTAAGGGTAGCGGCAATAACGCCGCGCCAGCGACTGAGCGATACGCCGAAGATGATGTTAAATCGGCAAACACAACGACTAATCAAGCGGCGAAAGCTACCGAGGATGTCGACCTCGACGCGCCAATTGATTTGAGCGAAATACCATTTTAGAACATTAACAACCAACATCGCACTCTCTTTGGGTGGCCAGATTCGTATATATAGGGTGGGGCGTCAACCGCAGGAGCTCCTCGCACATTTGAGCCACCCCCAAGGCAGTATAATTACAGCTTTGGTTGCAATTTGTGGCTACCCGATGAGGGTGCGATTGAAGTAATAACAAAGGAGAAATAGTGAGCCAAAAATTAATCATTAGGATACTAATAGAATTACTATTTGAGTATCCATCCGACGAGCTTGATGCTATCGCGCTGGACTTGCATTTGAAGGACGAGCCATTAGCAGAGTTTTGCGATAGATTCGAACTGGGCAATTGGTTTTATGATCAGATGACGCTAGCGGACATCGACATTGTTGATGAAGTCTCGGCTATCGCCGATGAACATCGCAAGGCTGAGAGCGAGCAGCTAACGGAAAGCCAGCTGCTGCGCCGGGAATTACAGCAACAGGGCGCATAAAAATACTAATTTGAAGAGGAGTAATCAATGGATAACAAAATGCAAAAAGTGGCAAATATCATAGGCTATTTGATCGGCGGGATTTTAGTTTCGCTAGCTGGAATCGCTGTCATAGTTATCTTTGGCAGATTGATATTGTGGATTTTGGGGTTGTAGGATCCGAATGACTAAAAAAGCACTTCGCAAGAAGCAGCGCCGCAAGCGCAAGAAACTGGAGGCTACGTAATGTCTCTGATGAATTGCACATTCACCGTTCGCTGGAGCGACGACAAAAACAAGGCGCACGCGAAAACCTACGATACCGAAGATGATGCTAAGAGAGCTAAAAAATGGCTGCTGGAGCACGGCGCTCGGAGCGTAGACATCGCTGTCAAGATAAATAATAAGCCAGCCGGCAGTCTGAAAGACGACAAACAGTCTGAGACTGAGGCTGAACAGAAAGGATTTTGGTGGGAGAAGTGATTGACGACAATCAATTCGACATATTCCAGTGGGCAAACTGGGCTGATGCTAATAAGAAAGATCTGCTCATCGACCTGTTCATTTTCAATAAAAACTTTACGCCATACGTGTTACCACTGAAAACATCGACCATAGAAGATCAAATGCGATCGCTATTTCTTTACGACATGATCAATTTTGTGGAGACTGGAGCAGCAGTTGGATTGTCTGTCAGGGACTACGCGACAAACGATCAAATGGAAAATGTTTTGCTATACAGCGAGCTTGAGAGTATTCAGCGTGCCGACACGCTCATCTATCTTCTCGGCGACGATAGGATCACTGAGTTCAATGAACAAGAACACGAGCTGAAGCGTATGCATGGTATTGTGGCGCGGTTCAGCGATCCGAAAGATCCAGACAAGACCTTTTACATCGCCAAGCAGCTACAGCGATCGCAGATGTTGAGCGGAAGCCTCACATGGCAGGTCAGCGGTAGCGACTTTGGCGAGCTTGATGCCGACGCAGCGTTCAAGATACCAGCCGATAACCAAGTGCTAATCGCTGGCGGGAAAGTGTTTGCGTTTAATCCAAAGAAGTTTGTCAATTTGTTCAAACAAGATCCATCAAGCGACGCTGCAACAAAGCAAGTCATTGATCTTTTGATGAAAAAGTTTGCACTGAACTTGCCTGAGGGGTTGTCATTCGCAGAGTTGGCTGACCGCAACAAATCACTGACTACTATGTTGATGAAGTTGGATGTTGAGCATTTGCCTTGTAAGGAAAGAGTTGTCGATTACGCCGAGGAAATGGATTTGGCGCTTATGTCAGACAATCACGACGGCATTATTATCATGGATAACCGTGACGCAATGATGTTCGTCAATATTCTGGCCGACAATTACGTCGATAGCAATCTGACTGATTCACGCTACCTCGTGACTGGCAAGAAGCGGATTGATAGCGATTCGCAGATGAATATGAATATATAAAAGCTATTAACCAATGACCTACCACACGTCGAAAAACTGGATGAACATTAACATCAACCGTAGAACTGGCAGCATAATCTGAGGAATAAAGCTGGGTTCCCGAACGGGAGTAAGCCGAAAGGTGAGAAATCCTTTGCTCTGTGATTGTGCTGTCAACTGGACAGATGACTATTTTTGCCCACCCAAGTCGTCTGTCTAATAGGCGACATCAACCTTAAAGTAATTAATCAATGATATACACTTGGTGTCGCCTTGCCCCAGTTCTGTGGTTGAATAAAACCACATGATTTCGTGTAGATAAGGAGGAGTATTTATGAGTAAACATAATACAATGACATACAAAGAGACAGTTGAAGAGTTAGAATTTGCAATAGAACATAATCTTAGTTTTAATAAGCATGATATCGAGAGAATACTACCCAAAGAAGATATTGAGAGAATTGCAAAAAAGTTTTGTCTTCGTGCAGAGTATCGTCCATTATTTATGAGCGACATTAAAGCATGTTATGTATTGATTTTTGGAAATATAGCTAACTATTTCAGTAAAGATGTAATTAGTAGCGATGAGGGCTACACAATTGAAGAAAAAAAGACAAAATAGCAGATGTCAACTAAACCACTAATTTATGGACATAGAGAAAGAAAATGATAATGATTTACGAAGCAGAAATTGAACAAACTGTAATGGGAAAGCTCTTTATTGAAGCCGACAATCTTGAGCAAGCAAAACAAGTCGCCGAGCGATGCGTGCAAGAGGCACAAAACCTCGTAGATGTCGATTTTGACGAGATTTGGGACTATGACGTTAGAGATGTGTCAGAGTCAGATTCCGCTGGTGATGCAGAGGTTATCAAGGCGGAGGACGTGTTGTGAACTTGGGTAATCTCGATAAAAAGACAAAAGATAAAATATATCAAATGTTGTATGAATATAGAGTTCTTACTCAAGCTGCTCAACTTAATATTGCCAGGGGTCATACTTCGTATGACGGGCTTGAATGTTATCAATCCGTACTCGACGCAAAAGCAGCAAATGATATTTTTGAAGCCATGAAAGAGCTTAAGTTAAAAACCATTGAGGATTGGTATTATGACTTAATTGACGACACAGAGGAAACAATGGATTTGATGAAGGAAATTATAGCAGAAAGGAAGTCTAATGCGCGAAATTAAGTTCAGGATTTGGGACAACCTAGAAAAGGCTTATCTTAACGAAGAAGATGTAGCTATAGACAGTCGAGGTAATGTATTTATCTTCGAGATATACGACAAGAATGACTCTGACTTGTGGTATACACGGCTGCTACCAGACTCAGACAACAAGCGGTATATTATCGAGCAAGATACAGGATTAAAAGACAGAAACGGTACGAAAATCAACGAAGGCGACGTTCTCGTAGATGACGCAGGCGAGCCTATTGAATACTGGACTGTCAAGCTTTCAGAGGGCGCCTTTGTAGGAGAATGCGCAGGCGTAACTGAGGCTCTCTTTGAATTAACACAACTAGAAGTCGCTGGTAATATTCACGAAAACTCTGAATTAGTGGAGGAAAAATGAGATTATATAAACTACTAAAAGATTTACCAACAGTTAAAGCTGGGGCAATCTTCAAAGAGAAAATTAAAATCGATGGCACAAGGGTTTTGAAAGCGTGTGAATCAGGCCATAGACATTCAATTCTTGTTAGAGAAATCGATAATTTTGACGAGTGGTTTGAACCAACAGACAGTATTAACTGGAATCTTAAATGGAATGATACATATTGGTACATTGACTATTGGGGTAAGGTTAGCTGCCGCAATTACACGGACGCTGTCATTGACAGATTGAATATTGACAATGGTAATACTTATCACGCCGAAGAAGAATGTAAAGAAGCTCATGAACGCAAACTAGCTGAAGTCAGACTGCGAAAAACGTCGGACTTTGAGCCAATCTTTGAGAGTGAATATGGCGGCTGGATTGTTTATTTTGACCACGAGAACAGAATGCTGGATTGTACAAAAGTGTTCAGTTGCGACAGAGGCGAACCCGTTCACTACGCAACCAAAGAAGACGCTGAAAGGTCTATTAAAGAAAATCGAGCAGATTGGTTAGCTTATTTTGGAATTAAGGAGTGGGAATAATGCCTAATCTCGCAAACATAGATAATCCATACGAGGATCAAGAGCAAGAAGCGTTTGTCAAATGGCTAGATGATAACGGCTATCCACGTTTCAGAGTGCCTAACGAAACATACACCAAAAGCCACAAACAGCGAAACAAGAATAAGAAGCTCGGTGTGAGTTCTGGCGTGCCAGATTTATTCGTGGTAGTCCCAGCAGACTATAGCGACGCAACGATGGAGTTCATACATTATGGAGACAATCCTGTTGTTAGTGGCGACGGTGTTTATGGTAAAAACCATCGTCTTGTTGCTATCGAAATGAAACGCAGGAAAGGAGGCGTGACATCAGAGAACCAAAAGAAGTGGATTAAAACACTCAATGAAGCTGGCATTCAGACTGTTGTTTGTAAGGGGTGTGATGCGGCGATTGAGTTTATCGAATCAATAACTAAATAAGGATTTTAAGATGAAGCTAATTAAAAGAACCAAAACGATATTCGGTGTAGACAAGCAGGAGCAGATAATACCAAAAGCTGAGCCTGAGCTTAGAGTCGGCAACATAGTGGCGTTTAAGCGAGGTAAGGGTTCAGAGGCGTCGTACGGTACGGTGATTGCGGTTAAAGATGGCAAGGCGGTAATTAATATAGGTACGTCAATTTTTCGTCAAATGTTCATTCTGCCGTTTGATGAACTGATCGTCATTTCGTCGAGAACACAAGAGCAATCGAACGATTAAGAGGTTTATGAAACGTAAAATCAAAGGACGAAACCATAAAACGCCAACACCTAGAGCTTACAGCATAAAAGAAACTCGCTCAAAGCAATTTATCCGTAAACAACTAATAAATAATAATGGAGCAATATGTTCACTCTGCAACAAGCCGATTGAAACGATGAAGGATTGCACTATTGATCATATTGTCCCAATCAGTAAGGGCGGCTTGACGACGATTGAGAACTGCCGGTTAGCACACAGAGATTGCAACCTAAACAGAGGTAACGGGAAGGCTTGAAATCAAGCTAGTTAAAACATAACTGACGTAAACGTCAATAATATGTGTGCGCCTAAAAAGCTTGAAGGGGCGGTGGCGAATTATGCGCCGCCTCTTTTATGTTATAATAGCCTTAGGAATTGCGGATCGAAAGAGCCGCTTTTTTATTTGGAGAAAATATCATGGCAACCAGAAAAATGATGCGCAGGAACAGGCGAAGCAGCAAGCAGGCTAATCGCAAAAACTCGAAGCAGCAGCTGCGCGGGATTGTTAAGGACGTGCCGAAAACACCACCTGTTGAGCCGCCAAAACAGCTTGAGCAACCAGAGCCAGGTCAGCCAACGAAATACAAACCAGAATATTGCCAGCAGCTCATTGACTATTTCTCAATTGAGCCGTTAGATATTGTTCAGGACACTGAGATAAAGGATCCTGACGGCAGCAAGCGAATCTCGAGGCGTCTGCCACAGCGTTTTCCGTGTTTTGAAGGCTTTGCGCGTAAAATCGGCGTTCACCGCAATACACTGAAAAACTGGTGTGCTGAACATCCAGAATTTGCCGAGGCCTACGATACCGCCAAGGATTTGCAGCGAGAGTTCCTTGTGGACATTGGCTTGAGCGGCGCCGCGTCGGCGAGCTTTGCTATCTTTACTATGAAGAATGTTTGTGGTTGGCGAGATGAGCGCGACTTAAAACTGAAAAAAGCGAAGGAGGAGGGTAATATTGATGACGAAGAACTCCGAGCAGCCATCTTTGAATAATCTCGCCAGGGAAGATATTGTACGACTATGCGAAAAATACTGGGAAACGGATAGAAATAAGCTCCGACAATACTTATTAGCGATATTTAAGAGGCGCGAAAACATACATTTGTTCGGTTGGTTTATCGCCCGACCATATTTTCCACTGGAAACGCCGCCATTCCATAAAGAGATATTAGACCTGATCAGCAACAAGGACAATCGGCGAGTTGGCGTCATCGCGCCACGCGGTCACGCTAAATCGACAACGGTAGACATGACGTATCCGCTGTGGGCTGGCTGTTTTGAGCAGGAAGAATTCGTGGTGATAATCAGCGACACATACACACAGGCAGCAGAGTTCATCAATGCGCTTAAAGATGAATTCGAGAATAATCCGAAAATTAAATGGTTATTCGGGAATATGAAGGGCGATGACTGGCAAGACGGCGAATTTGTTTTGAGCAACGGCATAAAGTATGCAGCTAAAGGCTCTGGCATGAAAATTCGTGGTATTCGCCACCGGCACACCCGACCGACGCTGATGATATTTGACGACATCGAGAACGACGAAAATATCAAGAGCGCCGAGCAGCGTCAGAAGCTTTATCACTGGTTCACTAAAGCGGCTATTCCAGCATTGGCTAGAGGTGGGCGGGCTGTCGTCATCGGCACAATTCTTCACTTTGACAGCCTCGTGAATAAGGTTATGAAGCAGCAAGACGTATTTAAGAGCTGGCAAACGCGGGTGTTTTATGCAATCACCACCGAGGAGGACGGCACAGAGCGGGCTTTGTGGCCAGAGCACCGCAGCCTCGAAAAGCTGAGGGCTATGCGAGATGATCCGAGTGATCAAGAGTTCGTTGGAAGTATTGCTTTTGCACAGGAATATCAGCACAAGCCATTTAGCGAAGAGGACGCTATTATCAAGCCTGATTGGATTAAAGAGTGTGATCCGAGCCAGGTGCCAGATAAGCATGCACGGCTAGCACGAGTGCTGACAATCGACCCTGCCGCCAGCGAACGCCAGACGGCTGACCCGACGGCTATGGGCGTTGCCGATCTGTATACTGATGGTAATGTTTACATACGTGCGATACGCAACCAACGAACCTCGCCGAGTGTTACTGCTGATACGGTCAGAGAGCTTGATGAAATATACAAACCGCAAGTTATCGGTATAGAGGAGGGCGCGCTAGGGCTGGTGTTTCGGGATTTACTGGCAGGACTACCTGTCATTGGCTTGAAGCCCGACAAAGACAAAGTGCGGCGACTCTTAGCCGTGAGCCGATTCTTTGAGGCAGGCAGGATATATATTGTGAAAGATATTCAGAATGGACAGGCATTACGCGAGCAGCTGATTGAATTTCCGAAGGGGACGCATGATGACATGGTGGACATGGTGGTTTATGCAGTACGGCTATTGTTGGTGGAGGGTATGAATCAGGTGTCGAGTAAAGATTTCCAGACCGCTGGTGATTATTACGACGAGCTAGATGACGATGAGTGGTTGGATTAAGTATAAGTATGATATAATCAGAGTAAGTATATACGACGTGCGAAAGGCGTCGTATTTTATTTGGAGAAATTATGAAGCTGGTAAACTTGAGCGGTAAGAATAACGATAAAAAGGCAGGACGCCGACTACGTGAGATTGGTAGTGCTGGCACTGGCGTATTTACGGACTATGAAGCAGAGAAAATAAAGCTAAACCGCCCGAGGAAAATCACTGATTACCGAGATATGCTGCGTGATGGCACTGTCGAGGCATTATTCAATATCCTGACCATGCCGATTTTGGCAAGCGAATATGACATTAAGCCTGCCGACGAAAGCACTGAAGCGAAAACGCAAGCAGATTTCGTACGAAACAACTTACTGAGCGAGAGTTATAAAGGCGGTATTGAAACACCGTTTAATCTATTCCTTGATCAATCAATGATGGCATTGGTTGACGGCTTTCAAGTGTGGGAGAAGGTGTATCGACTAAATAATAACCGCTACGAGTTGAAGAAGCTGGCGCTGCGGGATTCGAGGAGTGTAGAGATTCTAAGCGATTTGAAGGACGGCTATCAAGGGATTAAGCAAACGCAAGAAGACGGTTCGACGGTGGTTATTCCAGCTTACAAAACGTTCCTATTTACACCAGGCAAACGATACGATCAGTATTATGGACGTTCAATATTTACGGCACTTTGGCGAAACTATGACAAGAAGTGGAAGTTGGAATACCTAGATAGCATTGCTTTGCAAAATGACGCTATCAAGCCAAAGGTACTGAAAAATACCGGCAGCACACTTGCAAATGTTGATGACAAAGTAACGTCGAAAGTATTGAACGTATTAAGCCGTTTAGGCAAGGTCAATTCAACGGCGACTTTGCCGCCAAATTACGAACTTGAGGTACTGAACTCTGAGGGACGCGATCCGCACCAATCGATTGAGCGCCAGAACTCTGAGATGGCAAGAGTATTCCTGGCTAACTTTATGCTGCTGGGTTCGCAGGGGACAAGTTCGACTGGTAGCTTTGCGCTGAGCGATACGCAAGCAAAGATGTTCCGTATGAGCCTAGAATCCGTCATGAATAAGCTGGCGGCTCACATTAACCAATACATCATCGCTGATTTGATTGATATTAACTTTAGCGAACCACGCTATCCGGTTTTCGCATTCGAGAAGCTGGATAATGAAGTGGTTGGTGCGATATTCAACGCCTTTACGACAATGATTCAGAAAGACCGCATGTCTGACGCAATGGCGAGCGAGATTGAAGACGCAACAGCGACACGGCTAGGCTTTGACGTGGAGAAGATTAAGCAGCAGCGTACTGAGCAGGCTGAAAATACTGAAAGCAACGCCAGCAAGGAGAAACAGACTGGTGGCACGCCGACCGGTCAACGAACGATGAGCGATAATCACAATCATGAACCGAGCGAGAGCCTGAAGAAGCTTGACGCCAGGTGGCAGGAGCTAGAAAAACGTTTTTTAGACCAAATCCGCCCAGTTTATAAGACTGTGGCGGAGGAGGTCAGCCAGGAGGTCGCAAAATCAAAGCTGGTGAGCGACATTGATGCGGTGGTGTTTCCGGTGGAGTACCGCCGAACGTTGGTATCATTCTTTAAGCAGGGGTATCAGATTGGAAAAATCAGTGCTAGCGATGAAATGGGTAAGCCGGCTGCGAAGAACGGCAATGATTTAACTAAAGCAGCCGTTGAATACATAAACTGGATTATCGAGAAACAGCAGGATGACCTAACCAATTACGCTAAAAGCCTGGTAATGAACAGAGTAGTGCTGGATGATGAGCCGATTGATTACGACGCTGAGATTCTGAAGCTGATTCTGGCATGGTTTGCGACGAAGTTGACGGATACGGCGTCGTACGCAATCGCACAAGCGATCAATTCCGGGCGTAATTCGGTATGGGACGATGACGATGTATTGGAGTTTTCGGCAATTCTGGATGCACGAACGTCGCCTGGCTGTAGCGCACTGGACGGCAGGGTGATGACATGGAAGGAGTGGCAGGCATATCCTGAGTATATTCCGCCGCGACATTTTAACTGCCGCTCGACGTTTACGAGACTTCTCGGCGATAATCCAGAGGATGAGATAAACCCGCCGAACAACATGCAGATGCACAACATTGAGAAGATTCAGAGAACGCCGAAGCCGCAGCTGATTGAAGAGAATCCATACATGGCACAGTACACCAAGGCAGAGTTACTGAGTATCGAGACATATAAGGGCAATGGGTTTATAAATATCAATCAGACGCTATTGGGTCGCCGACCAATGAATGAGTATGCTGAGGCTGATATTAAGCAACTGGATAAGGCGATTAAGAAGACGAAGCTAGAGAAGGACGTGGTGCTGTATCGTGGTATTGGGCTAGAGTCAAAGTTGTCGGTTAATGATATTGTCGATAATCCTAATTTTCTTTCTACATCTACCAGTCAGGACGTGTCAATAGAGTTTGCACGGCAAGCTGACGGGAACAAATATGTATTTATCTTTAAGGCTCCAAAGGATATGCCGTATTTGGATATGGAGAAAGTGCTAGCAGATAATGGTGTTACCTCAATAACAGATGAGGACGAATATCTGCTGTCTAGGGGCAAGAAGTTCGTTGTAAAAAGGCTTAAGAAGTTAGATAATGAGATTATCATGGCTGATATGGAAATGACGAAGGACACTAAATACCTCGCTGATGAATCAGAGGACTTGCTGACTGATGAAATGATGGCTAGTTTGAATAAGACGGCCGAGGAAGTTGAGAAGCGTCTCGCCGATCCAAATTACAAACCGAGCCGAGCAGTTCAACGGATGCATGCTATTTGGCAGATGGATTCTGAATACCTAGACGAACAGTTGAAAAAGCAGCATAAAAACAAATAGTTTTGCTTTAACCACAAGTATGATATAATACGACCAGTATATGCGACAAGCGAGTTTGTCGCATTTTCTTTTGGGGCAAATTTCTCTTGGAGTATATCGGGAGAATAATATGTTTACAGTTTCAACAAAGACGAAAGATAACATCCGACTAAGCGACGAGGGTAAAAGCGAGTACAGACGGTATTGGAAGCAATTATGCCCGTTTGGCGAATGGATAGATCCAAATGATTGGGATAATTCAAAGTTGGTTATTGACAAAAACCTGGTTGATCAACTGGTAAAAAACTTCAATGACGGGGTTTTGGACTACGTGCCGGTGCCGTTAGGACACCCGTATGACAGCTCGAGCTTAGCAAGTCTTAATACCGGCGAGTTGCTGGAGTTGGAGGCACGAGAAGACGGCTTGTACGGTTTGATAGAAATTCGCGACGATGCAGTTGCCGATAAAATCGACAAAAACCTGATTCCAAACGTATCAATGGGTATGGATTTGCAATATAAGGACAAGAAAGATGGTTCGCTTAAGGGTGCGGTACTGCAACATGTAGGGCTAGTGACCGACCCATATCTCAAAGGTATGCACGCCTTTGAGCCGGCGCTGTCTGACATGTCGCAGGTAGCCATTGTGCTTAGTGATTCATCTAATAACAAGAGAGAGGAGAATGGGATGAATAAGGTAAAAGTAACTAACGACCGTGATTTTGACGTCGAGGTGAAGTGGCAGGAAGACGGTGAAGAGAAGACCGCAACCGTCGCCGCTGGTGCAGACGTTGAAGTTCCTGAAGATCAGGAGGAAGCAGTAAAGCAGCAAATCGCCGACGCTAAAGAGCCAGAAGATAAAGACGAGGATAAGTCTGGAGAGGACAATTTGTCCGACAAGAAAGATTTGTCTGACGAGCAGAAAGCGCTTGAAGCTGAGAAAGCTGAGTTGGCTCGGGAAAAAGCCGAACTGGCAAAGCAGAAGCAAGAGCTATCGGAAAAGCAGGCTGAGGCTGAATATGAGAAGCTGCTTTCTGAAGGCAAGCTTGTCCCGGCTCAGAAAGAGAGCTATTTGGCACTCTGCGCCGCCAAAGACACCAAGGTGCAGTTATCTGATACGAAAACCAAATCTGTTGATGTGCTATTATCGGAACTCTTTGCGGCAATGCCGGCAATGCGGCTATTGAGCGAAGATGGCGGTGAAGGCGGCAATGGAAATGGTGATGAAGTTCAGCTGGACGACTCCGATAAAGCAGACATCGAGCGGTTCGGACTGAATGAAGAAGATTATAAAGAAGTAAAGCGTGAGAAGGAGAATCAATAATGACATTTCTACGACAAGACGGCGATTTGATTTCAGCTCCATTCGGTAGCAATGTAATCAATCGCGGACAACTAGTTACTGTTGACGCTAGCGGTAACGCTAGGGCAGCAGAAGCTGGAGTAAAACCATTCTTGGGTGTCGCAATGGAAAATACCGGCGGACTAATCAAGAATGAAGTGCGAGTTTATCGAACTGGCGTGTTCCAGCTGGCAATCGACGCAGTAGCGGCTGCTGATTTAGGCAAGGCTGTTGCTATTGCGACATCAGATAAGGTAACAACGACTGTTAGCGGCACCGCGCCGGCAATCGGACAGATTGTTGAAATAATTGATAACAAAACTGTAGGCGTTCGCCTGAGCTAAGAAAGGAATATGAGATGGATTTAAGAGCAATGCTACAAAAGCTTGATACCGCCATCAAGACGGTATACAAGACTACTAAAAAAGAATACAAAGACCCTCTGCAGGGCATTTTGTACGACATCACACCAGTAACGGGTGCGGTTAATAACATCGTAACACTTAACAGCGTGCCTGGCATGCGTGAGTTCAAATCAGAGCGCAAACATGGCGTGGCTGACAACACCGTCCACACGATTGCACCACGAAAGTGGGAGTCAACCCTGGACGTTGAACGCGAAAAGATTGAAGATGATGATCTAGGTCAGATTCCAAACCAAACCCGTGTTATGACTACTAAGAGTGGTCGTCACTACGGTGCGTTAGCTGTAGCTGCACTTCCTGTTGGCTTTACTGCTAACTTGAGCGACGGTAAGCCATTCTTCCACGCAGATCGTGGTAACTTGATCCCCGGAGCATTCAGTGCTGGAACGTTTAGTAAGGCTTTTGACGCATTAGTAGGCATGAAAGATGCTGATGGCGACTTTATCAACCCAATCCCAACCCACTTGATCGTTGGTCAGGAAAACCGCGAGGAAGCTGAGAAAATCTTGCTCCGCGAGAAGTTGGACAATGGACAGAGCAACACCAATTACAAACGTGTTGAGCTTATCGTTGACCCACGTATTGCTGGCAAAGCAGCATTCTTGGTGGCGGCTAAAGAGGGTATGTGCCCATTGACAATTGCTGAGCGCGTGAAGGTTGGTGCACCTGTTGCGAAGACCGACATAAACAGCGACAGGGCATTCGAAACTGATGTGTTTAGCTGGGGCTTACGTGGTCGTTACGACGCAGCTTACCAGGCAATGCAGTTTATCGTGACTGTGAAAGGTTCTTAGTCGGCAGACTTGAGGCGGGAGATGATTCGCCCGCCTTTGTTTGAGGATTAGGAGAAATAATATGAAGCACGAAATAAATCAACCTATCAAAGATATATTACAGGAAGCGGGATTGTATCACCGCCAGTTGTTGGAATTTAACGACGTTAACAGCTCGGTGATTTCGCTAGGAGACTACATCTTGGCTGACGTCAACGGCGACGATACAATTGACGTAAAAGATGTGCGAGTGCTGGTGGACAATAAGCTAGTCAAAGTAACCGAAGTAGACACCACCAATGCATTGATTACACTGGAAAAGCCGGTTGTTTCTGGGCAGGAAGTGTCAGTACGCTTTGCTAGTTCTAGTGTAGAGCCTGAATATGTCGAGAAAGTGCGAACTGAAGCACTGAGCGAAATCATATCAAAGATTCCATGTGAGGCTGCCTGGGCTGAGGAGTATAATCCAACATTACGCTACATTCAGCGGCTAATGGCTGCCGGTATGCTATTGGTGCGGGATTATGGATTTAATGAAGACATTGAAAATACCAGCAAGGATGGCTATAAGAAATTGGAGCTGGCAAGCGAAAAACTGAACACGCTAATTGCCACGGTTTGCGGCGAAGCCTGTTCAAGAAGTGCTCAAGGATTTGCGACACGGGATGATGGAGATCTTTTTTCAAAGAGACCGCATATCAGTAGCGAGGATTGGTAGATGGACGGGCAAAAAGTACCAATTTCTGTCACGGTTGATGGCGAGGAACTGAAGCAATTCAATCAGATACTATTAAATCGATGGAAGCGTGCTAGTAGTCTGCGTATACCATTGCAAGAGGCGGCTAATTTTATGCTAGATGAGATTGCCAAGAACTTTAGCGGCAAGCGTGGTACAGTTTTTGGTGCGCAGTGGCGTAAACGTAAGCGAAACTATCCGTGGCCGCTACTGAATAAAACGGGCAAGATGAAGGATGGTTTTAAGGCGGAAGTATACAGCGATAAAGCGGTGATTAAAAACCCAACGCGTTATTTCAAATATCATCAGATGGGCACGAAAAACATGCCAGCTCGCAAGATGTGGGGCATGACCGAGCCGCAAGCGCGGTACATTCGCCAGCGATTACAAATCTATTTAGAAGCTGAAGGAGAGAGATAATGCAATACGAAGACCCAATTTTAGCAAAGCTGCGCAACCTGTTAAATGAGCACGGCCCGAAAGACTTGAGAAATAAATACTATCTGGGCGATCCAATGGTGGTGGACAAGTCAAGCTTGCCGATGTGCTTTATTAGTTACGAGAGACAGAGCGTCATTGACGATGCTTCGTATTCAATCGAAACGCACTCGACAGTGTTAATCAACGTGGCATATGACCTAACTAGGGATTTTAATAGCACGGCAAAACGTAGTGGCAGCCATATGGCGCTGGTGAAAATGATTTGCGGGCGAGATAGTAAGAATAAATTACTACCTGAGACGATTTTATCTGTGCTGAGGCAATTCCAAGATGAGCAATCTGACGAGCTAATAATCGACCTGGGCAGCCAAACGGAAATAGAGTATGTAGTCAGCGAGCGGGGCGGCAGCGTATTTACTAACGAAGCTTTAATACGATTCACGGTGCGCACTCGCGACATGGTTGGATAAATGTAAGCGCCATGGTATAATACGGGTAGTATATGCGATCAGCCTTGGTCGCATTTTCTTTTGCTACTGACTGATTTCGCGTAAGAAAGGGATTAACCGTGAAGAAAGACAATCAGCCAGCAGCACCCGCACCGAAGCAGTCATTTTATCTGCCAGAGTTCGGCGTGTCTGTCGAAGCAGAAAGCTTTGAAGAAGCAGTTAAAAAAGCCAAAGCCGAAAATAAGGAGGGAGAGGAATAATGGCAGAGAAAAAGATTGTAACAGGTCGAAAGACCGCCGTAGGGTTGGCGCTGGAAGACACCAGAGGCACTGCTAAAATGCCGACGTATTTTTATCCGCAGTTGGATTTTAGCTTTAAGGACACACCAGAGACGAAAACTAACGAATCGGCGTACAATAACATCACAAAGAACAACGCTGTTGATGTGATGAGCGTTAAGGGCGAGGGTTCAATCGGCGGCAAGACGTGGGCAAAGGGACTTTATTACTGGCTAGCACTGGTGTTTGGTCAAAAAGCCGCAACGACGCCTGTTGCTGGCGATACGGGAGCTAAAAAGCATTTGTTCTCGCTGAATAATGAGAATACTCATATTAGCTCGACTATCACCATCAAGGAATCGGTGTTTTGCGGGCAGTTTCCGTACGCCATGATTGAGAGTTTTAAGATTTCATGGACACCCGATGATTATCCGAAGATTGAAGTAAGCTTGATGTCGAAAAAATCCAAGGATGTAACGCCGTCAACTGTTACTATTGCGTACGACTCAACCGAGACAGAGTTTATTCCAAAGGACGTGCTACTGAAAATGGCAGCCGACGCAGCTGGATTGGCGGCAGCGCCAGAACTCCAGGATGTTAAGAGTTTCAGTCTGGAAATTAAGAAAAATTTGGAAGCAGTTCAGACGTCAAGTTCTAAGGATGACATTCAGGAAATCTTTAACAAAGACTTTGAGGTTAGCGGCTCAATTGAGAAACTGTACACCGACGACACCTACAAAGGAATGATGCTAAACGGTACAACTCAGGCAATGCAATTTGGCTTTATCGACAAAAACCACAAAGCCGGTAACACCACGCCAACCAGTCTGCTGTTTACTATAAGTAAGGTAGCAATTTCCAGCCGAGAGCCAAGCTACGGACTGAGTGATATTTCAACTGAGACTATCAACTTTGAGGGCTTGCTAAATATTACAGACGGCAAGACTATCGAAGCTGAATTGGTTAATAAATATGAATACTAGGAGTAGATAAATGAGTAATCGAGAAGTGACAATTGAACTAAATGATGGACGTAGTGCTGTTATCCGCGGATTTATTCGCAATCGCGACAGAAGTATGTACCGACGGCTAATGCTCGAGGGGCAAACTATGTCTACTAAGGAAATGGAAGCCAGTGATGGCGAGGTAGATGTCGACTTGAGTAGAGTTATGGGAGCGAGCGATAAACTAATTGAGAAGTTATTGCTGGAGTATTGTGGCAGCCGTGAACAGCCATTTGAAGCACTGATGGACAGCGAATTTGGCGACGACTACGAGACTATCAGCAATAAGGTTATGGAAGTATTCGGTAGAGAGAGGGAGCTCCCAAAAGAATAGAGGCGTGGTCGATTAAGTATGACCGCGCCCTACGCAATGGTTCTGGCGAAGTGCCGCAGATGATCCAAATTGCGCTTATCTGTAAGGAATATGGATGGACGTACGATGAATACATGGATCAGCCAGAGGAATTTACCGCGGCCATCCTAGCACGGCGTCAAGTCGAGGCGGTAGTCGAAAAGGAGCAAATCGATAAGGCGAGGCAGCAGTAAGCTGCCTCTGCTTTTATCTGTGCTTGTCACAGGCGATGCCGTCACCGTCTCTATCAAGGTGTGATGCGTACCCAGGTTCACCTCGACGCATATGACTATAGCCAGCGGCGCGTGCCTCTTTGCAGCTGCTAAAGTTCGGGCCCGATGGAGCAGGCTGTGGTGAGGGCGCAGTCTGGCGAGGTGTAGCTACTGGTTGTGAGCGCGACTGCTGTTGTTGGCGAGCGCTAGCAGCGGCGGCTTCCTCTTGCTTTTTCTTTTCCTCGGCCTCTTTCTTGGCTTTGTCAGCACGTTCTTTTTCTTCCTGCTTGGCTTTTTCTAGTTTGGCGATACGTTCAGAGAATGGAGCGCGCTTGTCTTCTGGTAGTCTATTGATGTCTGATTTGGCACGAGAGATGTTTTCGTTGGTGGGTTGTTCCTCAGCCTTTTTTACTAGCTCCTCGGTATACTTGAGAGCTTTTTCGAGCTCTTGTTTGTCGTAGTCGGCTTTTGTTTGGCGGTGAAGCTTAATCGTTTTATCACTGTGGCGTTTGCCGTCAGCAATAGATATAGAGATATCGCTGTCTCCCTCTTTAATATTTTTAACTTCGTATTTGATATTACCAGCTGCGTTTTTGCGGTCGTGGATGTCGGTTTTGTCGCCTGAGACTTTTACCTCGGCAAATGAGCTAACACCCGATATTTTGGCGGATAGCTCAAGCCTGTCGGTGTAGTAATCAAGCTTGATATTGTCCTCTATGTCAGAGATAACGATTGGAACATTGTCCTTTTCGAGGCGAGACTGCTCCATCACATTGCTGACATGAGCAATGACGAGAATAGCTATGATGATACCGCCCAAAATAGCCCAGCCTCGCTTTTCGTTTTTGGTAAGCGGTCTATTCTTATTTTCTTGGTAGATTTGCTTGAAGCTTTTGATAGATGGTTTAGCTTTGTCAATTTTATTAGATTCAGCAGATTTTTTGCGACGGAGAGATAGATTCATTTGGAGGACTCCAGGTTTAATTTAGAAAGAACATATTTCTTAAACTTAGTTGATTTTGAAGTGTGAGACATGCTTTCAAGGTTTGTCGCAGTTGTAGCCATATCACCTGTGTTCGTATAGTGTTTTTCAAGGATAAGCTCTACGTTACCGCTTTTTGTATATAAGACATTCTGCACATAAAAGCCACTGTCGTACTTTTTCTTCTTTACGGTCGCCCCAGCAAGACCAAAAGCAACAACCCTGGCGGCTGAAGTCTCTTTACCGCTAACGCGCCGTTCGTTGCCAAAATCGAAATCAAAGCCTTCGATCTCTGACCAGTCAAAGTGTCTAGCGAGAGCCCATTGTCCTTTATTGAAGGACAAGTCCACTCCGTGTTCATCACACCTGAGACTAGCGTTTAGTACTGAGTCTGGAAGCTCTGGATGAGACCCTTCGTATTTCCCGATAATTGTAATTGGTTTTGGTGTTTTATCTTTCTTAAATAGACTAAACATGGTGGTAGTTTATTTCCTTTCCTTATGGAGGGATTATACCACGATGTGATATAATATGAGTAATATATGCGGACTTTGAGCCGCATTTTTTTGTTGTTTTTCGTCCGCTAGAAAAAAGAAGGCGGAAGATGAATAACAGCACACTCACTCTGACAATTCGAGCAAACGTATCAGCCTTGCAGGCTGCCTTAAAGACTGCTCAGGCGAGCGTTAAAAGTTTTAGCAGCAATGTAGGTAATAAACTAGTCGGCAACGCTGCTAATTTGAAGGACGCCTTTAGTCAAGCGGGCGGATTCATTGAATCGACGCTGAAGCGCGTCGCTGCGGTGGCGGTGGGTGGTAGTTTTGGGTTGATGTCGTTCGTAAAAAGCGCATCTGAATTGCAGTCACTGCGATCGTCTTTTGAATCGCTAACTGGAACAGTAGAGGCGACGAATGTCGTCATGAAAACACTGTATCAATACGGCAAAGAAACAGCCTTTGACAATAAATCCATCCAGGCGACTGCCAAAATGTTCCTAGCAAACGGCGTGGCGGTTCAGGATTTGATGGGCTGGATGAGAAATTTGGGCGACTTGGCGGGTGCAACTGGTGCAGATTTACAGGGCTTGGCACTGCCAATTACGCAGGCAATCGGTAATGGCAAGATGATGACACAAGACTGGTATCAGATCATCAACCAAGGTGCTGGTGGATTCAAAAAATATATCATTGCAGCGATGGGGGCGGGTCATTCCATTCAGACGTTCGGCGACGACCTATCGAAGGGCAAAGTTACGGCTGATGTACTACGTAAGGCACTCCAGATGGCGAGTGATGAGGGTGGTATGGCTTTTCAGGGTGCGATTAAGCAATCCCAAACATTCAACGGACGCATGAGCAACTTGCTGGAAACAATTACCAACGTAGGCATGAAAATTGTTGGCGTGGATGCAGAGACTGGACAAGTCAAAGCTGGCGGTGTGTTCGACAAAATCAGCAAAGCCGTTGAGGATGCGACAAATTGGCTGGAAAAGAATAAGGATAAGATTCAGAAGATTGCGGATATAGTAATAAATAATTTCGTACCAGCAGTAACCGCTGCTGGCGTTGCCCTAGTGGCTATGAAAGTGGGATCGTTCGCTGCTAGTATGATTCAATTTGCGAATGCTATTCGTGGCGGGAAAACGGCCATGGAAGCATTTAATTTAGTAACTGGTAAAAATCCGATGCTTTTGATTGTTGCTGCTATAGCAGCGGTGGTTGGAGCATTGGTGTTTTTACAGGTAAAGTTCAATATATTCGGCAAAGCGTGGGAGGCTATAAAATCCGCTTGGAGTGCTGCTGCTAGTTGGTTTGGCGGTATCTTTAACGCTATCGGACAAGTTGTAAGTGACTTTGTTGGCGGCGTGCTTGGGTTTTTTGGTGATATTTGGAATGGGATAGTTGGCGTATTCAATAGCATAGTGTCGTTCGTGCAAGAATGGGGGCTTTCTATTTTAGCGGTAATCTTCGCACCGATATCTCTTGTCATTGGATTATTTTTCATGTTCAAGGATCAGATATTTGCCGTATTTCAGGCAGTTTGGAATTTTATCGTGGCAGTATTTACGCCAATAGTACAGTTCTTTGGCGGTGTGTTCAGTGGCGCATGGAATATTATCGTGAGCGTGTGGAATACAGTTATTGGCTGGTTCGGCGGCGTGTGGAATGGCATCGTCGGTGTATTCGCTGGCGTGGCAGGCTGGTTTGGTGGTATTTTCCGTGGAGCATGGAACGCTATAACTGGCATATTTAGCGGGCTAGCAGGATTCTTCGGCGGCGTGTGGAACACTATCACTGGAATGTTCGGAAGACTGGGTAGCTTCGTTGGCAACGCTATTGGCGGTGCGGTCAGAGGTGCAGTTAATGGTGCACTAAGCATGGTCGAGAAGATGGCAAACGGGTTCATTGGCATGATTAACGGTGCGATTGGAATTATCAACAAGATTCCAGGCGTACATATTGGTAATATTCCAAGCTTACATATTCCGCGAATGGCGACCGGTGGCATCGTTACTCCGCAGGGCGGCGGTTCGATTATTTATGCTGGTGACGGCGGGCAGAACGAATGGGTCGTTCCAGAAAGTAAGATGGCAAGCCTGGTGACGCAAATTAACAAGCGCAGCGACGGAGTTGGTGCACGAGATGTCAACATTACCGTAAATGTTACTACTAGAGATGAGAAATTTAACGAGGAGGATGCAGTGAATATCGCAAAGCAAATCAATCGAGCACTAAAAGCACAAGGATTGCGACTTGATCAACTAGGAGCACTCCGATGATACGATTAAACGGACAAGAAATACCAGTATATCCAAGCGGCTACGACGATTCGCCGGTGGTGGTAAAGACTGACAATCTCTCAATTAATGGCAGTATTGAAAGGCATAGCTTTCCATCCAAAAAGCGTGCCAAAATGACATTTACAGCGGTAACGCCAGTACAATTTCGATTCTTTGAGGATATCTTTAATGCCGCTGGCACGGTGAGGTTTTATAACGACCAATCAAAATACGGCGTGCTTCAGTTTGACGGGATTATGACAGACTGTGACACCGACGAGTATATTCGCGGCGGCAGCTTGATGACGAGCCTAACCGTAACAATTCGGGAGGTGTAAATGCAGGCGGTTTCGTCTAATTTCATCAGCAAGGTTGACGCACCGCGCAAGCAGACTGATTTTGCGGTTATGCTGGGGTGGAGTAAGCAAATAAATCCGACTACGCGGTTCTTTAATTTGGATTCCTCAGCACTGGACGACGGAGATTTTCTGAAAGGGTCGGGCGACGTGGTAACGTTTTTCGACAAATATGCGTACACGGACGAGAGTCGTTACGTCAAGAACTTCAAAATTAGTAAAAAAGTGAGTAGTTACTCATGGGGCGTCGTCACAGCTCAGGCGACAATCACACTGAATAACACGACGGGGCGGTTCCTGCCAGAAAAAGATCCCGTGATTGGAAAGTTCATCAAGGCGGGGCGACCGATAAAAATATTGACTGGATATGATGGCGAAATGATTACGAACTTTGTTGGGTTCGTGGGTACACCGGCAATAAATATTGTAGAGCAGACAGTGGAGCTGACGGCATTTGACGCAATCACCTACCTGGACACAAAATATTCCAATTTGCCGGCGTTTGTGGGCAAGTTTGCGCACGAAATTGTGCGAGATTTACTGATTGAGCAGGGGCTCAGTACCAACCAGTTTGAGATCGACCGGTCGCAACAGGTGGCGATTGGTTATTTATCGCCAAAAGACAAGAGCGTGACTGATTTATTGAAAGAGCTAGCAGAGGCGGAAGCAGCGCTGGTGTTTGTTGACGAGCAGGGCATAATTCGCTTTTGGAATAGGACACACCTGGCAAAGACGCAGCCGACAGCTCATACATTCAGTTATTCTAATTTGACTAACTTGCAGATTAAGTCAACGCCAGTGATAAACTCGGCGCAGGTGGTAGCAAAGCCGTTCAAAGTACAGGCATTTCAGAAGTTGTGGGAGCTGGAACAGGGTAGTGAACAGACGAAAATAAGAGCTGGTAAGACTATCGACATTTTCGCTGAGTTTCAGGATAGTGTTGGGGACTTTTATGCTGTAAGTGTAGATAGACCAGTTCACGCAAGCAGTAACTCTGGTACGTCGATGTATTCTGGCACGAAAAATTCTGACGGTGGAGGCGGCGCAATCAATGTACAGCTGGTGTCGGTGTACAACTTTGGCAGCACTTACAAAATGACCTTCCGTAACAACTCAAGTGTGGACGGATATGTTAATCGTATCCAGTTATGGGGCGTACCGGCAAAGGTAACGCAAGTAATTACCGAAAATGCCGTGAGTGAGCCAAGCATTGAACAGTACGGAGTCAATCCTGACACGTCAACCGGTTTTGGTGCAGAGGTATTGAAGATTGAAAATAACCTGGTGCAGGATGTTGGCGGTGCGAGGGCGATCGCTAATAACATCGTAACGTTGTACTCAAAACCAAACAGACAGTTCAAGTTGGATAACTTTTTTGTGCCGTATTTACAGATTGGCGATACGGTGGACTTGCAGATTGATGAGCTGGCTGATAGTTTCAGCTGCTTTATTACCAGCTACGAGCTGGCAGGCGGCGTGAATGCTAATTTTCGACAGAGCCTGGAAGTGGAGGAGCGTCCGAAAATTAGTGCGTTTGAGCTGGACAAGTCAACACTGGATGGCGGAGATGTGCTAGCAAACTAAATGTGGTATAATGTAAGCAGTATATACGACCAGCCAGAGCGGCGGTCGTATTTTTATTGGAGGAAATAATGGATAGCGAGACAGCCAAGCAAACGCAAGATCAAGCCGAACTGGAGAAAATGGCAGATTTTTATGCTCAACATTACAGCCAGGTGTACTTTGTGAGATGTCTGAAAACTAATCTGGTAGTCGCAGTTGAGTGTTTTCCGGCAAAGACAATTCAAGGCTTTTCAGCAATTAACGCACCTAGGCGTGGGGGCAACCGTGATATTTATGATTATCAGGGGCTATTTCTGACGACCCGTGAGAGGCTAGATAAAACGCCTGAAGGATTTCCGATGATTGGTTATGAAGCATTAACCGGCAACGACACGCGGTTATCTAAATTTGAGAGAGGAACAATAAATCCAGTGCAACCAGGCGAGGCTAGTCCAGTAGAGCTGGTGAACTCATTTGCTATGAGCCCGTTCGAGCGAGCGCAGCTAGAGAGTGAAGTGGCACTAAAGCAAAGTGTCCATAAAGAGCAGGCAGATTACGAGCTGAAGTATAGCGATAAAGGTATGATTATTGAGCGATTTGAGACATTTCAAATAGAAAGGGTGAGATAGTATGGCGTATGTTAACTTAAATTTTGTGCCGGGCGAAATTTTAACAGCGGCAAAAATGAATCTTTTGGCAGCAAATGACGCTAGTTTTCATGATGGAACGGGGATAGGCGATGGTTCTATACAACCAGATAAATTAGCAGATAGCCTTAAAGCCTATAAATCTACTGAGATGGATACTGGCAGAAAATGGATCGATGGTCGACCGATTTATCGTAAGGTTGCGCGTGGTGCGGTCAATATGATTGGTGGGAACAACACCTCAATCCTGCCTCATGGCATTACCGGCTTGACTAACGCCTGGGAGCTGATTTCGTGGTCTGGCAATATGAGATTGTCCGGCGTATTGTCAAACAATCCCATAAAACAGGCACTGCCATATATTGAGGGGACGCACCAAGCTGGTATTACCTCCATTGATAAAACGAATATTACTATTTCTGGCAGTTATGCTTGGGGCAGTTCGGAAGTGAGTGTTACTATGGAGTATGTTAAATAATTAAGCTGCACCAATCGCAACCCAACTAAAGTAATACACGCCTCTAAGCATAGCGCCGTCAAAACGCCGGCAACGTGCCGTAAACCCTGAATTAGTAACGCCAACAGCTCCAAATGTTGCCCCAGCCCAAGACGGATTTGGTGTATCTGACCACGGGTCGCTAGCGTTGCCGTAGCCGTTGTACGTGCAAATGATAGTTGGTATCATTCCGTTCTCAAATTCCTTTGGAAACGTGACTGATGTCGTAGCTTCTACGGTATCAGTCGGCACTCTTACTCTTGCTCGACCATACTGGATGATAGCAGGTACAACTGGCAGAGTGGCATTGTCTTGTTTCGATTGAATAAAATCTTTCCAGCCAATATGTTGTGGTTGTATAGAACCATGAAAAATGCATTATGTTTACGGTAAAATCGTGGTATAATGTAGGTAAGTATATGCGTTTCAGGACGCATATTTTTATTTGGTTGCGGCCTGGGGTGAGAGAAAGGAGACTGACAAAGCATGGCAGCAGCAAATAATACTAACGAAGCGGAGCTATGGCAAAAATTAGGAAAGATGGACGCCGATATACAAAACATCAGGAATCAGATAGAGTCAATCAGCGCAAAGATTGACAGACTGGATCTGACGGTGGTAGTAGAGCGGCTAGTGAAGCTGGAAAAAGACGTAGGAAATCATGAAGATAGGTTGGATAAGCTGGAAGACAACCAAGCAAGGATAGTTTGGTTCATCATCGCCGCCGTGGCTGGAGCAATACTGAAAATGGTAATTATCGATAGGATAGCGAAATGAGTATGTTGGAGCAGTTATTTTTTATGGCGATATTTGCAGGCGCGTTTAGTGGTGCAGTAGTTGGTTTACTGCTTGCGGCAACTTTCAAATTTGTTTATCGGTTCATTAAGAAAGTGTTAAAGGAGGAGTAGGAAATGTCATACCAAGAACTAACACAATTTAACTCGCCGAACTATACGCCCGAAAGCCAAGTATCAGCGGTGTATGGCATGGCACGAGTCGTAGAGGGTGTAACGTATCACTGGTGGGGCAGTAATTCAGACTTTATGTCGATAGTGAATTATCTATGCCGCGCTAATGGTAATACCTCAGCGCACACTGTCGGCGAGGCGGGCAGAGTGGCATGGATTATAGATGCTGTAAACGCCGCTTGGCACGCTGGTAATGCTAGAGGTAACGCTACAACGGTCGGTTATGAATGTAATACACGCCTTAGCGATGGTGATTATGAGACGATGGGCGAGTTCCACTACGATATGGAGAAAGCTTACGGCCGCCGCCTAAATATTTACGTGCATAAAGAATGGTTCAACACTAGTTGCTCACCAATCGACAAGAACCGTATCCGTGCAATCGCTGATCGCTATCACGCTGGCGGCGGTTCGCGTCCGACAGTCAACGAGACGCAGATTCGCGAAGTGTTCCGCTCAATTTTAGGGCGTGAAGTTGACCCAGAGGGTTTACAACACTACTTGGGGCAAGCTGCTAAGGGATGGTCAATCGACCAAATTCGTGCTGATGTAAATAACTCTCAGGAGGCGCACCAACGACGTGCAGAGCTGGCTCGCCAAGCGGAAGAATTGAAACAAAGCGAGTGGGTGCGTAACCTGAACGATATTGAAGATATAAAACTGGTCGTCGCACCAGTCGCAGGACTACGTGCCGTCAATATGGTAACCATGGAAGCGTTTGGTAACGTGATTCCTAGAGGGACGGTTATCGATATCGCCAAGGAGACGATAGTGCAGGGCAAGAAATACTACCTATCGCAGTACGCCGTTAAGAATAGCAAGCCGTTCGGCATCGCGGCGACAGAGCTAGTTGCGCCAGCTGATCCAAATAAAGATAAGCCGGCATGGCAAAAGAATCTGAAGGATATTGCCGACCAAGACTTCTGGACGCGTTCAGAGTGTGAGGTTACTGACCTAACTACTGGAAAATTAGCAAAGAAATTACCAATGGGAACAAAGGTTCGCGTCACTCATGTTACGAGACTGGTTGATGATGACTTGATGGTGTTAGAGGGCGGTACGCTAGCAATCGATAAGCTGTATCTAAGCGATAAGCCAATCGATAGCCTAGAAAAGCGAGTTTCGGCGCTGGAGGTGCTCGTCAATAAGATCATCGAATTTTTAACCAATTTATTCAAAAATTTTAATAAATAATAAGGAGGACAATGATATGAAATTGACTAAAGAACAATTACTCAAAATATTAAAAGTTGCGCTGTATGTGGGAGTTTCAAACGCGCTGGGCGCGCTAGCGGCGTTCGTGCAGGGTAACCCTGATGCGTTCGGCATTTATGGCCCGATTATTAACGTGTTGCTGGTTACCGCTATACAGTTGTTTAAGACGGAGGAATAAGATGCTGAGACAGGTCGTGCCAGTTCGCGGTTCAATCGTCGGACACTGCTATTACGATGCAACTGAGCGCGACCTGTCTGTCGGAGCAGAAGATAAGGCGGAAGGGTCTCGAGCTGGCGACGTTGCCAAGTATATATCACTAGGCAATCAATCGTCGGCAGTGCTGTATATCCGCATGCTTATGCCTCACTATGCGCAGATAGTTGAGGCTTATTTGGATTTGTGGTGCGTAGTGGCTGGTAACAATGGTGTACGTGCGGTTTTTGCGCCAGTTGATGGTTTAACGCCAGTAGCATTATTAAGTGATCAGATTGACGAGATGTGGCGTAGACTGTATGGTAAGAGCGATTCAATAAAAGCAGAGAACGGCAGGATTCGAATTGCTGGACTTAATATGAAGCCAGTCATTCCTGAGAGAACGCGCGAGAGCGAGCTAATGGCGTTGGTGTTAGCGTTTGACACACCGCCGCATAGCTTTAAGTTGGAGCGATTAAATTTGCTACTGGGAACGGAGATATTGGTATGATTGGCGATAGGCAAGAGAAGGGTTATCGAACTGGGCAAATAAAAGGCAATGATTATATTTATATAACTGGCACGCCTGGTATGGGCGGTAGCGCCGGCAATAAAGGCGGCGCACCTTTTAGATATTTATGGTGGGCGGTAGAAGCTCACAAGTTGGCAGTATTAAACACCAAACTGGAGATCGTCAATGATAACTTTGAACTATTTGACCACTACATCGATCCAAATGCCGGAATCACCACAAATACTGCTCAAGCCTACCGAATATTATTGTCAACGAAAGCGCCCGTTGGCGACGTGGTGGATTATTCGGCGGTTAAAAGTAATACCGATGTAGTAGCTGGATCCGGCATTGGCAAGATGCTGGTAGCTGACGAGACTATGCTACCGCAACCAACAGATGTTGGATACAACGGCAAAATCTATGTAATTATCGATATGATTAGCACTGGTAAGGCGCCATTAGGAGATAAACTGCTAAACAATAGCCCTGAATATGAAGCTATGCGAACTAAAGTGTATGATTACGAGGCGCGTCTATGATTGGTAGCAGAAATCAGGAATATCCTTACCAGTGCAAGACCGTGTCGCTGGCGGATGCGCAGTGCAGATGGCTGGAGGCACATACGCTGGTGGTATTTTTACCAAGGGATTTGATAGAGATAAAAAACCTGTTTGTTTATCTGGCAATTGGTTTTGACAAAATTGAACAGCTGGGACAAATGATAGAGAACACTACGCCGCCAGAGCTGCGTAAAATTGGCTGGATAGGCGGTAGCGGCGGACGTAAGATATTTAATACTGGATTGGAGGGTGATGCCGCTAGTGTAAAATATGATTTCTCAAATGAACTGGAACTATTTGGACTAGTAAAGGGCAAGCCAACAGAAGTTAACGGCACAAAAACACTTAGATTGGAGTTTGGCTGCGGTAATTCAAGTAGCAATGGAATGTTGTATGGAAAGGTAAGATTATGGAAAGTGGACATGGTTTATACTACGCAAGGAATACGGTAGAGCCGCCACGTCCGAGCCAGAAGCGATTGAAAAAGAATGCCATGGCGGAGATGGGTGAAGTTATCATGACTGACAGGCAGATCGAGCACAGCCCAAAGGTGTGTGCGACGTATCAATGTGTGTGGTGCGGCATCACAAGTGAAACACCGACGATTATTTGCAGGCACTGTCATAATTGTCAATATTGCGGACAGTATCAGGGCGGCGGATATGATCATGAGTGTATTCGTTGCGGTAATCATCTTTCTTGATTTCGCTATCATAATTTGCTATATTAATAGAGAACAACAATCGAGCAAGGGAGACCTCAGTAAAATAGTAATGTTTTTTGCTGGGGTTTTCTCTTTTTTGACCTCAAACTTATATCAAAAATAAGTGAGGGTAATATGTTCGTTGTAGACAATAAACGAATCGCCACGATGCGCAAACACCTCGGCAAAGCGTCAGAACTAATCAAAGACGACGCATATTTGCCAATGTTTCGTAATCGGCAAAAGAAATATAAACAAGAGTTCGACGAATCAGTTGAAGTAGCAAAAACTAAACGCGACCCTGAGAGGTACCTCGCGTCAATTTGGTCGCTAAAAAATCTGGAGAAGTCGCTATTGTGGATGCGCGGTCGAATTGCCAGAGCGATCAATGAACTGGCGCGGCAGCGGCAAGAGAAGAAACAACGGAAAATGGAGGAAAGAGCCAGACGAGATATGAATTATAGCGGTAGAGCGAAGATATCGCAGATGTATGGCGATATGGGTATTTGTCTAAAAAGCTAGCTTGGCTTGAAAAATGGAGGGTAGCGCCCGGAGAAATCTAGCGGCGTGATTTTTGCGTGTCTACTGCTAGATATTAGATAACCAATAACACTATTTGTAAAGCAAATAACATCAGCTGGCACGAATTAGGTGAATAATTTTGCCTAAAAAGCTAGCTTGGCTTGAAAAATGGAGGGTATAGTGGGTGATTTTTCATAATAATTAACCAGAAACGGTCTATATAGACTTGGAATAAATATTCCAATGATTATAACGATCTATATAGACACGAGGTGGGAGATTTAGGAGTTTTACGATGAAGATAAAGCGAACGCCAGCAGAGAATCAGTTGCGAGTTTACTTGAAGTGGTGTATGAATGTGAAGCAACTAACCCCTTCAACTATGGCAACAAAACGTAGTGTCTTAAGTAGATTTATTGCCCAGACAAATATTGAAGATATGTCGCAATTAACTAATAAAAAGCTTGATCGATGGATTGAGAAAAAGGCATTGGGACAGCTCGGTTCGAGGTGTAATTCTACAACGATACGCACTAATGTTGCTACGGTGATATCGTGGATAGCTTGGCTGCGAGACATGAACTATCCGATGAAAATCAAAACCCGGATGGTAGTAAAGCCAAAGCCTGCACCATGCCGCCGAAAATGGTATACATCGGAGCAGATTGCAATGGTGCTGAGTGGTTGCGATGATTTGCTTACTGAGGTGATGATTCGTGTACTGTTTGATACGGGGATGCGCGCACAGGAGTTTGCGAACTTACGCCTGAACGACTTGAATGGACGAACGATCTATACAGTGGGCAAAGGACGAAAGGACGGCTGGGTGTACATTTCTGACACGACCCGCGAGCGGCTAGACACATGGATCAGGGCGGCTGGCGTGATCGACTACATGTGGATTAAGACGACAAGGCGCAACTACTTTGAGCCGCTAACGGTTGACGGTATCCGCAAGAAAATACAGCGGCAATTTCGCGAGGCGGGGCTGGAGGGGTTTCAGCTACACGAACTGCGCCATAGTTTCGCCACTGACGTGCGCAAGCGTGGTGCTGACGTCGATGTAGTGCGGAGATTATTGCGGCATTCGAGCCTACAAGTAACGCAGCGGTATTTACATAATTTGGACGGCGATATGTGTGAGATTTGGGACGAAATCAAGAATTATAAGTTGGCGGCAAATGCGCATGCTGGGACGGCTTGTATAAGAGGCGAGATTGTGAATGTTTAGCCGACATATTGACAAAACGCTTTAGGTTTGCTACAATGAAAACATCAAGGTAAGGACAGCAAGGATTGCCGCCATGAACCTTTCACTTTAACAATCTGGAAATTACGATTTATGAAGTAATTAACAGATTGTTTCTATGGTATAATATAGGCATGAATCCGCAAACATCCTCGTCAGAAGATTTAACGCAGCCTGTTGCGTACGATGCTGATGGTCGACCACTATATCATCATCCACCGCAGACTGGTCGTCCAGCTCCGGTTGTGGCGCAGACGAATTCTTATGTGACGGCAAAACCGGAAATTATTGATGGGGAGAATTTTGATCCGCGATTGCGTAGTCAATATGCTAATGAACCGCAAGTCGTACATGTTGCGCGAGATATTGACCCGAAGCCGTTTACTATTAGCGATGACCTGAGGCAAAAGCATGAAAAATCAGTTCAACAATACCCGAATCTCAATTTGAGCGAAGGCGAATATATCATTTTGGATATTAAACGCCATCCAATTGGTATGCTAATTCCGACGGGAATCTCGGTTTTCTTGGTGGTGATGATCATGGTGTTTGTGATGTTTTATCCGTCAATTGCTCGTGACGCAATTATCTCGCCGATGCCTTCGCTGACCGATGTATTTGGCGTGGCGATGTTGCTTATCGGGCTGGTTGCGCTTGGTGGTGCGGTGTCTTTGTGGATATATTTGCAAAATCATTTTTACATGACCAACGAAAGTGTAATTCAGGAAATCCAGGGTAGCTTATTTTATAGGCACGAGCAAACGGTGAGCTTAGGCAGTATTGAAGATGCAAGCTTCCTCCAATCTGGAATTATTCAGACTCTTTTCAATTATGGCACGATTCGCCTCAGCACTGAGGGTGAAGAAACGACATATATATTCCATTTTGTGGCAAATCCACGCAAGCAGATTGCGATAATCAATAATGCCATTGAAGACTTCAAGAATGGCCGCCCTGTTTGTGATGATTAGCTAATTATTTATGGCGACTTTCTTTTATGTAGTCATCTTCATCGACAAGCGTCGCGACAAGTTTGTATGACTTACATTTTCCGTCATTACAATTTGAAGATTCATAACGATAACTGCTGTCTTTTTCGCCAATTTTCTTACCTTGTGGATCTTTTAATAATGCGGGATCCATAGTCGAAAGCGTACCTTCTTCTAACTTTTCTGGGTAATAGCCATTTTTAACGTAAAAACCTTCTTCCAGGCTATAATGCATAGCGTTAATCGCGGTGCGTTTTTTGGCGTTGTTTGATTCGTTGGTCAATTTTGTATATTGTGAGAAACCTAAGATTGCAATGATAATCAAGAAAGTTGCTACAACCAAAAGTTCAATAATAGTGAAACCGTTTCGCTTATTCATGAATGTAATTATAGCAAATCTTGCGACAAATCGGTATAATAAAGGAAGTAACTAAGGAGGGAGTGCTATGGCAAAATCAGACAGTAAAACAGTAAATCCAGAAAAGTCAAGTCAGGCATCGGATAAAAAAGTTGATGAAGGCAAACTTAAGGCGCTTGGTCTAGCGATGGATCAAATCACCAAGCAATTTGGTGACGGATCAATTATGAAATTGGGCGAGGCTCATAAAGTCGATGTTGAAGTAATTCCTTCTGGTGCTTTGAGCTTGGATTTGGCGCTCGGTGGCGGATATCCAAAAGGTCGTATCATAGAAATTTATGGGCCAGAAAGCTCGGGTAAGACAACATTGACGCTTCACGCTATTGCAGAAATTCAGAAGCAGGGTGGAACGGCAGCGTTTATTGATGCCGAGCACGCGCTTGATCCAGCATACGCTAAGCGTCTGGGTGTGGACACGGAAAATTTGTTGGTTTCTCAGCCAGATAACGGCGAGCAAGCATTGGAAATTACGGAGACGTTGGTCCGTTCTAACGCGGTGGATTTGGTGATAGTTGACTCGGTGGCTGCCTTGACGCCACAGGCTGAAATTGATGGCGATATGGGTGATTCTCATATGGGTCTTCAGGCTCGATTGATGAGCCAGGCTCTACGTAAATTGACAGGAATTATCAATAAATCAAAAGCTACGGTTATCTTTATCAATCAGATCCGTATGAAAATTGGCGTGATGTTTGGTAATCCTGAAACGACAACTGGCGGTAATGCGTTGAAATTTTACGCGTCGCAGCGAATTGATATTCGTCGAATTGGTCAGATTAAAGTTGGCGATGATATTATTGGTAACCGCACGAAAATTAAGGTCGTGAAAAATAAGATTGCGCCGCCGTTCCGTGTGGCTGAATTTGATATTATGTACAACGAGGGAATTAGTAAAACTGGCGATATCCTGGATTTGGCGGCAACGCACGGTATAGTTGAAAAGTCGGGTGCGTTTTATAAATATAACGGCGAAACGATTGGTCAGGGGCGCGATAAAACGAAGACTTATTTGAAAGAAAATCCTGAAGTCCTGGCAGAAATTGACCAGAAGGTACGTGATAAGGTAAAAGAAGTAGAAAACTAATGCGCGCAGCAGATACTGCATATCCAGTCGAAAAACATATGGCGTCAGTCAGTCTCGTCTTTGATGATGAGCAAAATGCGTATCTTCGCGAGTTGTCAGAAACAATGAACCTTGACTTTGGTGAGTTTATCCCACACGTGACACTGATTAATGTAACTGAGCAGGATATACCGCGTCTCAAGTTAGCTGCCGCCGCGCTGCCGTCTCTAGACAAACTGGTACTTGACGGTGTCAACTTCTTGCCAGATGAAGCTGGTAACTGTGTTTGGGTTGAACTGCGCGTACAGAAAACCTCCTGGATGATTGAAGTACGTCGGAAGTTGCTTGAAATGCTGGATGATATTCATCCGGGGCTGGATATCGATGGATTTCGCCCACACATTACGCTTGGCATTGTTGAGGCTGGTACGCTTGGCGATGTCGATATGAGCGCTATTCCGCGCCAACTGCCGGCTATTACTAAGCCGCGTGCCGCTGCTTGTTATAACGGCGTACATGGCAAAGTGGTTGAGGTGATCGAATAGTCCACCAGTAGCTAGCGTATAATTTTAGCGTTATAATAGTTTTATGAAAATCACCGATATTTCTCTTCAGGCTCGTGATAAAAATCGTGTCAATGTAAGCGTTGACGGGAAATATCGTTTTAGCTTGGACGTATTTCAGGTCGGCGAGCTGGGTATTAAGATTGGTCGCGAATATACGGAAGAGGAAATTTCGAAACTAGAAGACGATAGCCAGTTTGGCAAGTTGTATGCTAGGTCTATAGAATACTGCTTAATGCGTCCGCGAGCCATCAAAGAAGTGCGCGATTATCTGCGCAAGAAGACACTAACCACTCGTCGACGTTCAGCGAAAACTGGAAAAATTATTGAACGCCCCGGAGTGAAGCCGGAGATTACTGAGCGCGTCTTGGATCGTCTTATTGAGAAAAAATATTTGGACGATGAAAAATTTGCTCGATTTTGGTTTGAGCAGCGGTTCATGAAAAAAGGCGCCAGTATTCGCCGTTTGAAATTGGAACTGGCGCAAAAGGGAATTGATAATACAACGATTGAGTCGTTAGTTAAAGAGAATATTCGCTCTGATGACGAGGAATTGCGGAAGATTATTACTAAAAAACGTTATCGATATAGCAACCAACAGAAGTTTATGCAATATTTGGCTAGGCAGGGTTTTTCTTACGACGACATTAAGAAGGCTCTTGAAAACCCAAATGATTAATCGACTTTTGTAGATTCTGGTTGCGGACGAGGCTGCTTGCGAAATGGATTTTCGTATGAATTTATCTGCGGAATAGGTGTTTTTTCGGCTATGTGCGAGATGGTTGCTGATTTTACAACAATTTTATCGTCGGTTACTTTTACAATCTGAGAATGATGAATAAGCAATTCTGTGTCGCCAAAACTTTTCAAGAACGGTCGCCGAACTCGGAGTTGTTGTATAATAAAATTCCCAGCCGCCAACGTATATCCGATAACTTTTCCGATTTTCTTATTTTTTTCATCAATAACCAACTTGTCTTTTAATGTAAAATTGATGTCATAAATTTCTTTTATAGCAATCACGTCATCAATGCCAATGATCTCATCGGTTGAATCGATAATCATACCGAGCGGCCCAATTTCTCTGACGTCGTCAATACGAAGCAGGCTAGGATGTTGGTCCAAAAGTCGCCCCTCGAGCTCATATGCGATTATGGACAAATTCTTCGGATTGATAATTTCCCGCGATGTTCGCGCCAGTTCGGAGCCCGTCTGAAGACTCATGACGGGAATATCAAGGAAGCGATCTGCGGATATAAGCATAACTATATTATAAACGGTTACGTTCTATTCGGCAAATGGATTGGAGCGACCAGCTGGCAGACTAAATGAGTCGTTTGCTGAAGTTGACGGTCGGAAGTCTTTAATAATTTGCATGGTTTTTTTATCGAAGCTTATTGATGCGGTTTGTGGTTCTTCGGTAGGAACCGCTAAAAGTCCGCTTAAAAGAAATATCGCGATTGCTACGCCTCCGATTACGACAACGCTATATATTATCACATGAAATCGCCACAGGAATTTAGATAGTGATTTTACGATTGGTTCGAGCTGTTCTGATATTGATGGACTCATCGTGTATAAACCTTTACTTCAAGTGATTGGATTGATATTTCATGATTATTTGCACCTCTGGAAATTGACACGCCTAAAAGCTGCATTCGGGTGACATTTTTTTCAATAAGACTAAGGAAATGTAGGAATTTCGTGTAATCTATATGATCTCCCAATTGAATTGATACGAAGGTGCTTTTCACCCCAGCAGGGCTGGCGGGTGTCCGCTTGCTAGATTTCGCTGTCTTAGCAGAAGTTGTTGGTTCGTTTTGGAAAGAGAAAGCTTTAATCGGAATGCCGGCGCGGTCGGCGTAGGTATTTAGATCTTGGATGATCTGATTTTGATATTGATAAAGTTTCGATTCTGAGACGATATTCTTTGCTTTTTTAACCGTGTCGGAATTGCGATTGAGCTGAGATTTCGACGCTAGCAAACTTTGTATTTTTGCATCAACTGCAGTTGCTTCTGTTTGCATTTTCCCAACTTCTTCTGATGTTTTGCTTAGGAATGAGTAGGCGAAAATAACTAGTCCTACCATTGCTGACAATATTATGAGCAATAATAACGACAGGACAATTCGCGCGATACTGGCATTTAGAACTTTTTTCATTGTTTTAAGACCTCTGGCTTTGGTGTAACGCTAATTGTTATAGTGATTGGATAATCCGCAGGTTTGTCTGACGATTGGTTGCCGCCGCTGTAAACAACGGTCTCCAGGTGAACGTCGCTAAATATCTCTGATTTTTCTAAACTAGTTTTTATTCGAATAGCATCATCCTTATTTTTTCCAAGAGCTGTTAATGACAATGGTTTATCTAACGCTGAAGTGTCTAGTGTTAGAGAATCCAAAACCATGCCTGATGGTATATATTGTGCAATTTTTGGAATAATTGTAGAGTAATGGGCCTCGCTGCTAATGATCGCCTTAGCTGAGTCGAGGTCTTTCTTAAACTCGCTAACTTCTTTTTGTGTCGATTGGTATTGAGCAAGCTTAGCGTTTCCTTCGTCGATGTTAGCTTGAGCTGAGGTGCGACTATTTTCTAAGAACAGATAAAATCCGCCAATAGTTAAGAATAGCAAGCCCGCAAATATCAATGATATGATGCAGTACCGTCTTAAGATGACATTTACTCGTCCGGCGCTGATTTGCTTTTTTTCTTGAGGAGGGAGAAGGTTAATCATAAATATCCTCCTGCTTGATTAAGGCTAGTCCTGCGACTGGTGATAGCTGAGAACGGAGCTGTTTTGCCGGCTGCTCTAGTCCATCGAAATTCAGCATTTGCCACGGACTTGCCACGCGTGCTGGCATTAATAATTCGTTTGTGAAAAAATCACCGATTCCTGGTAAGTTGCCGCCACCGCCAACGATGAGAACTTGTTCAATTTTTTTCTCATCAGGGAAGCGGTCTGTGTAATATCGCATAACGCGCTTAACTTCATTGGTCATTTTTTCCAAACTTGGGCGCAAGGCTCCTGCGATTCTGGCTTGCCTTGGGCCGGGATTTAATCCGTTTAATACCTTAAATTGATGAGCTGTCTCAATTGGTACATTCATTTTTTTAGCTAAATTTAAGGTGAGCGAATAGCCGCCAACATTTAGGCCGCCAGTCACTCGTATGTCAGAATCTAGAATCGCGATATCTGTAGTTGATGTGCCTATGTCGACGATAATAGTGGGGAGCATTCCCTCTTCCGTGCGCTTCAGAAGCCTAGCGATCGCACTGATGTTTGGCTCAATTATTGCAACTTCCAGGCCGCATTGTTTTGTGGCATCCAGCATACTGTCGATCATTTTCTTCGGTGCGGCACACATTAGCACACTAAGTTCATCTTTCGTGCGATTGATGATTCGATAGTCCAAATAAAGAGAGTCTAATGGAGCTGGAATGTATTGTTCGGCTTCCAAATTTACCGCACTGCGAATATTACTTTCTTCTTTCACAGGCAGGCTAAATGTCCGCGAAAATGTTCGGTTAGTTGGTATACCCAGCGCTACGCGATTGCTGTTAATTTGTCCTACGACGTTTTTCTTCAATAATGTTTTGATATTCTGCGCCAAATATTCAGTGTTGTCTGCAGAATTTCCGTCGCTTTTTTGAGAATCGAGGTTGATCGATCCATATCCATGAACCAGCATCCGATTTCTATCAATCGACATTACTTTTATGCTTGTTCGGCTGATATCTAGGCCGATGATTGGTTTTTTTCTATAAAATATGCTCGACACGTTATTATTTTCCCACCTATATATCGGTATTATAGCATAAGCTTTTTTGAAAAACTATTATTCCTTAACTTGACCCGCCATACTTGTAATTGGACCCATAACACTAACCGCCACCAGGGCAATAACAATACCCATAGCAACGATCATCACCGGCTCAATAATAGAGCTAACGCCGTCAATCGCGGTATCGACCTCTTCCTCGTAAAAGTCAGCGACTTTAACCAGAACCTTGTCTGTTTGTCCAGTTTCTTCACCGACAGACAACATCTGTGCTACGATTGGCGGATATAAATCGTCCTGCTCTGCGATAATTTTTGATAAAACTTCACCGTTTTGGACTCGCCTGGTGGCTTCTTTTAGGGACTTTTCGTAGGCGACATTTCCGACAGCGCGCGAAGTTACATCCAGCGCTTCAAGTACAGCCACACCCGCACCAATAAGAGCGGAGAAGGTTCGAGTAAAGCGGGCGATTGCCACCTTCTTAACAATTGGACCGACAGCTGGAACTTTGATGATAATATTGTGAAATTTTACGCGACCTTTTGGAGTTTTAATATAGCGAATCAATAGCCAAATGCTTCCGGCAAATATTGGAATGATTATATACCAAAACGACACTACAAAATCGCTAATTCCGAGCATAATCTCAGTAAGAAGTGGCAATTTGGCGTCAGGTCCGCCCATGTCTTTAATGGTTTTACCGATGACTGGAATAATGAAGATCATCAGGATAAAGAAGGCAATAATCGTAATGATTAAAAGTACGATCGGGTACGTCATGGCGCCTTTAATTTTTTTCTTCATGGATGAGTTTTTTTCTTGTTGTAGGGCCAGGCGCTTTAAGATGTCATCCAAAATACCTCCAGTTTCACCCGCAGCAACCATGTTCACGTAAATATCATTGAAGGTTTCTGGGTGTTTGCTCAGGGCATCCGCAAAAGACATACCACCTTCAATGTCTTTAATCACGGCGTTGATCGTGTCTCGGAAATTGGCGCTTTCGGCGTGTTTTGCCATAGAGTTAAGGGAACGAAGAATAGGAACGCCAGCTGAAACCATGGCGCTTAATTGGCGAGTAAACATCACCAATTCTTCGGTCTTGGCGCCTTTCTTTTTCTTGCCGAAAGAAAAACTAAGCTCTTTTTTTGCGCCTTTTTCTTCAATTTTTATCAATTGTCCGCGTGACCTCAAATTGTTAATAGCAGACAGTTTGTCGGCCGCTTCAATCGTTGAAGAGACGGTCTCTTTCTTTTTATTGACAAGCAAATATTCAAAAATTGGCATAATGTTACTCCCTTGTTGCCCTCAAAACTTCGTCCACGGTGGTGATCCCGCGCAGTGATTTAATAAGTCCGTCCATCTGCATTGTCACCATGCCTTCGGAAATCGCTTGGTCTTGAATATCGTTGCTGGTGGCATTGGCGGTAATCATTTTTTGGATAGGGATGGATATTCCCAGAACCTCATAAATACCAACACGCCCCTTGAATCCATTATGTCCACATTCATCGCAGCCTTCTGGGTTCGGCCTCCATAATCGTTCAATTCCTGAATCGGTTGACCCCATAGGCGTGTCGCCACCAATTTTATCCTCAAAAGCCTGTTCTTCGAGATTGTGGATTTTCTTAATTGACTTGTCGTCTATCTTAAACATCTCGGTGATATACTTTATTTCTTCTTCGTTTGGAGTATATTCTTGGCGGCAATTCATACACAGGCGCCTAACTAGTCGCTGTCCAATCACCGCCTTCACGGTTGAAGCGATCAAAAATGGTTCAATTCCCATATCCAGCAGACGTGGCAAACATGTTGCAGCGTTATTTGTGTGTAGAGTGGAGAACACTAAGTGTCCAGTCAGCGCCGCCTGAACACCAAGGTTTGCGGTTTCGCCATCGCGAATTTCTCCGACCATAATGATATTTGGGTCTTGGCGAAGTAGTGCCCTTAGTCCTGAGGCGAAAGTCATCCCGGCTTTGGCATTGGTCTGGGTTTGATTTACGCCAGGAATTTTATATTCTACTGGGTCTTCAATTGTGGAAATATTGACATCTGGAGTATTGAGTTCAGACAAGACGCTAAACAAGCTGGTTGATTTTCCCGATCCAGTCGGCCCAGTCACCAGGATCATTCCGTTCGGCTGGGCCATTGCATCCTTTACCGTTGCGAGCGACAGACCCCAATAGCCAAGCTGATCCAGTTTAACAGCCTGGTTCGATTCGTCCAAGATACGCATGACCACTTTTTCGCCGTCAGCGATTGGCAATGTCGAAACGCGAAGCGCGTATTGTTTTCCTGAAACTTTTATCTTAAATCGACCGTCCTGCGGCACGCGGCGTTCGTCAATTTTCAGATTGGAGAGGATTTTAATGCGGCTCACCAAAGCGCCGTGAACGTTTCGTGGCAATTTATTAACTTCCTTCAAAACACCGTCAATTCGATAACGAACCTGAACATAATCTTCGCGCGGCTCAATGTGAATGTCGGAAGCGTTGGATTTTATGGCATATTCCAGCAACAAATTAACAGTTTGGGCAATTGGTGAATTTTCCGCAAAATCATCTTGGCTAACGTTTTGGTCTTCGGCGGAAGCGTCTTTTTGCACTGCAATAACTTCGTCGAGCTCGGCATTGATATTGCCGCGATAATTTTCCAAACAGTCCAAAATGTTGCTTTTTGTCGCTAGGAAAACCTTAGTGTTGTAGACAATTTCTTTCTGAATAAAGTTAAGCGCCTGTACGTCGTCTGGGTCTTCCATCGCAAGCGACAAACTATCGTCCTCGTTTTTTTCAAAAAGCACAACATTATACTGGCGCGCGATATGTTCAGGAATTCGTTTCAATACATCTTCGGGAATATCCTTTGGCTCAATTCGCACGAAAGGCACACCGATATAATCGCCGATCAACTTTGTCAAATCTTCCTCAGAAATGACTTTTTGTTCAATAGCGGTCTCTTGCAATGTTTGCTTCGACCGTTCAGCGATCAATTTCAAATCAGCAAGCTGCGGCTCATCAACAACCCCACCTTGTTTCAGAATACTCTCAATTGTCTGGTCTGAAACACGCATAACTCTTATGGTTATTGTACTATCATCGCCAAAAAAAAGCTAGCATAGTATAATAAAAGAGTGAATATTTCTAGTGAAGAGAAAATGCGAGAATTGGGCGCGGCAATTGGTCGGGCTGTTTCTGGTGGAGAAGTTTTGGAATTGGTTGGTGATATTGGCGCAGGGAAAACCACGTTGACGAAGGGAATTGCGCAAGCTTTAGAGATCAACGAGCCAGTTCAGAGTCCAACTTTCACGATTTCGCGTGTGTACGATTCGCCTCGCGGTTTGAGTTTGGCGCATTACGATTTTTATAGATTGGGAAATGCTGGAATTATGAGCGAGGAGATTCGCGAAGTGGCGGCTTCTAATTCGGTGGTTGTAGTTGAATGGGCTGGCGCTGTCGATGATGCATTACCGAGTGATCGGTTGGTGATAAAAATTACTGCGACTAGCGAAGAAGGGCGGCTTGTGGAATTTCATCCTGGCGGCAAAAAATCTGATGAACTTTTTGGAAAAATAAAGGAGAATATGGCGTGATAATTTTATTGGACACTTCAACATCAACATGTTTTTTGACAATAGTCAATGGAGAAAATCGTCAGGATTTTGAATGGGAAGCTGGGCGAACGTTGGCGCGGAATTTGTTGAAATTTTTGGAAGAAAAGACTGGCGATTTGCACCTGATAAGCGGCATTGGCGTGATGAAAGGACCAGGAAGTTTTACGGGGCTGAGAATTGGTTTGACGGTTGTGAATACCTTGGCGGACAGCTTGGATATTCCTATTGTTAGTGCGATGGGCGACAATTGGCGTGATTTGGCTTTGGATAAATTGAGTTCTGGTGAGAATGAAAAAATTGTTATGCCAGAGTACGGTGCTGCTGCGAATATCACTGCGCCGCGAAAATAATTTTTATCGCCCAAACCGTCAAAACCGTGTATAATTAAATTACGGCGGTTTGTGATTTTTGATTCGCCGAATTAGATAGTTTGAAGTTGATTGGCTGTTGATATTTTTCCTTGAGACGAATACTCAGGGGCGGCTGATCGGAAAGGAATGATAATGATAGAAGTAATTATTGCCGCGGCTGTTGGAGCTGGCGCGGGTGCTGCTGGTCTTGTTGGATACCAGAGAACTCGCCAAATTAACGGTAAAAATCAGATTGAGCGAGATCTGGCAGATGCGAAAACTAAGGCGAGCGACATCGTCCTTAAGGCTAAGGATGAGGCGCTTAAGATTGAAAATGAACGTCGCAAGGAGTGGCAAAAGACCGAAAATCGTTTGGCGGATCGCGAGAAGACTCTGGACAATAAGCTGGAAGAGCTTGATCGACGAGCAGAAAAATTGCGCGCGCATGAGGATGAAGTTGATAATCTTAAAAATGAAATTCGCGACATCCGCTCCAGGCAGCAGGAAAAGCTTGAAAAAATCGCTGGCCTGAAAAAGAAGGATGCCGCAGATAAATTGATGCAGATGACCGAGCGCGACATTAAGCAAGACTTGGTCGGTTTGGTGTCGAAACTACAACATGACGCAATGGATGACGCTGAAGAACGGGCGCAAATGATCCTCGTGACCGCAATGGAGCGAATGAGTAGTGAAGTGACTGCTGAGCGCACGGTGACTGCGGTCAAGTTGACTGATGACGAGATGAAGGGTCGAATTATTGGTAAGGAAGGGCGTAATATTCAGGCGCTGCAGCGCGAAACTGGCGTCGATATTTTAGTTGACGATACACCTGGCATGATTATTTTGTCGAGTTTTGATCCTGTTCGCCGACAAGTGGCTCGCTTGAGTCTTGAGATGTTGATGAAGGATGGTCGTATTCATCCTGCGCGCATTGAAGAGGTGGTTGCTAAAGCTAAAAAACAGATTGAAAAAGAGGTTCGACAAGCCGGTGAAGATGCTATGCGCGAAACTGGTGTAGTTGGAATTCCGAAGGAAATGCTGCTATTGCTTGGTGAATTGAAGTTTCGTACTAGCTTCGGTCAGAACGTTTTGAAGCATTCGACTGAGATGGCGCAAATTGCTGGAATGATTGCTGAGGAAATTGGTGCGGACGTGCGCATTACGAAAATTGCTACACTTCTTCATGATGTCGGTAAGGCGGTGTCGCATAAAATTGAGGGCAAGCATCATCACATTGGGGCGGAATTGGCTCGTAAATATGGCATGGATGAGAGAATTGTCCACGCAATCGAAGCGCACCACGATGATATCGAAGCGACGACTCCAGAGGCAATTATTGTTCGAGTTTGTGACGCGGCTTCGGCTGCGCGTCCAGGTGCGCGTAACGTTTCTGCTGAGAATTTTGCAGAGAGAATGCGCGATTTGGAAAATGTCGCTACCAGCTTTGAGGGAATTGATAAAGCCTATGCAATTTCTGCTGGTCGTGAAGTTCGTGTGATCGTGAAGCCTCAGACGATTGATGATTTGTCGGCGATTAAATTGGCGCGAGATATTGCGACGAAAATTGAGTCGACAATGCAATATCCTGGCACAATTAAGGTTAACGTGATTCGCGAAACGCGAGCAATTGAGTTTGCTAAATAATGAAATTTACAGATGAAGAGCGACGGGCTTGGCTGGCAAGTTTGGACAGACGTTTTTCCAGTGCGGCGGTGTTAATTGAAAATGAGCAGGGCGAACTATTGATCGTCAAGGCTGGCTATAAAGACCATTGGTCGCTGCCTGGTGGCATTGTTGATGCTGGAGAATCTCCGTTGGAAGCAGCAGTGCGCGAGGTAAAAGAAGAAGTTGATATTCAAGTCGATCCTAAGGATCTAAGTCTTGCGATGGTCGCTTCGCGTCATTCTGATGAGTTTTTGACACATCAATTTGTGTTTTTTACGAAGCTAGAAAACGATGCTTTTTCTGAGATAAAATTGCAGGAATCGGAAATTGTGGCTAGTAAGTTTATTGCCAAAAATGAGGTTGATTTTGAAGATATGTCACTGCTCTGGGCAATCAGATTTTGGGCAATTGATAAATTCGGTTACGTAAATACGAAAATTATTGATAATGACGGCGTGAAAAAAGAAGTTGTAGATTTTTTTGCGCCGATGATTGGAGGTAAATAATGGGAATATTAGTTATTAGTCGGCACGGTGAGAGCGAGTGGAATCTGCTTGGTAAATGGACTGGCTGGACGGATGTTAATTTGACGGAAAAAGGTCACGATGACACCGTGCGATTAGGTGCTTTATTGAAAGGTCTGTCGTTTAATGAGGCTTACACTTCGTCATTAAAACGTACACAACAAACTTTGGCGGCGCTACTCGAAGGGTGCGGTGTTGAAAATCTACCGACAACGCATGCAACTGAACTAAACGAGCGTGATTATGGTGATTTGACTGGAAAAAATAAATGGGAAGTTAAAGCGGAGATTGGCGAAGAGGCTTTTAATGGTATTCGACGCGGTTGGGATTATCCAGTGCCGGGCGGCGAAACTTTGAAAGATGTTTATGCACGGGTTGTTCCATATTTTGAGCAAGAGATTTTGCCGAAATTGCAGAATGGTGAGAATATTCTATTGGTGGCTCACGGCAATTCTATTCGGGCTTTAATTAAACATCTTGACCAAGTTCCAGAAGCCGAGATGGCGAATGTAGAGATGCCATTTGGTCAATTACTGGTTTATACGTTCGAGCCTGGTCAATCTTTGCCAATCAAAAAAGAAGTGCTGTCGGTTGAGATTGAAGCCGTGAATGCTTAAACAGTTGTATATATTTCGTATGCACTTAACGCCGATAAAAATTGTTGAAATCTAAGAGTGTCGTCGCCATGATATGGCCACGTCGCATGGTTTAGCCAGAAACCCATTAAGGTTAGGCAATGATCTAAATTTATTTCTTTGTAATAGTTTGAAATATTATAACCGCTTTTATGTAGGTCAATTAATAGGCTAGTGATATCACTGCCAGATTCTCCAGGTCCAGACCAACTCCAGTCGATTAACTTAGTGCCGCGTTTGGGATGCCAAGCCATATTTGATTGTCGAATGTCGTGATGACAAAAAACTAATTTTTTTATATCGCTATGTCGACCTCCGGCATTTAGTAAGGCGGGTAAGTCTGCCAATAATTTCTTAGTTATATTTTGGCTATGGGGCGTTAATCTATCCAAGAATCCTAATGACAACTCTCTCAATTTAGCTATTTTCTGCTCGTCTAACGAAGCCCACCCCTCCTTAATAAAGCTATCGCGTGACGATTCGATATCAAAAGTATCAGGCGGCAATGGTATATTTTCCAACTCGTTAAATTTTTCCTTCGCTGATTTGATATAAGCGTCTAGCGTTTCTTTCTTTGCTCGCCATAGCCAACCTTCATCTGGCGTCATTGCCTCCATGATGAAAGTGTCATCGTCTCGCAGTATTGATCTGGATGGGATTCCACTATATCCATGACAGCGCAGATAGGATATCGTGAACGCTTCTTTTCTTAGATATTGGCGCAGTCTATTTCGTTTTACGTCGCCATATTTAGTAGATGTTTGTTTAATAAATACCGAATGACCATTTTTTGTGGCGATAATTTTGTCGTATTGCATATGACCGCCGTTAATATTGCGATAATTTTCGGAAAACTCTGCTATCTTAATTAGCGACCGACAAGACAAATAATCAATAGCCCTGGTTACTATTTCATCATGCGATGCGTATAATTTAGGCAAATTATTGAGGGGTAGCCAGGCTGCGTCGATAGCATCGTCTCGTCCTGACACCTCTGATAGTTCGTTGACTATGAACAGATACGCGCTGGTTTCGATCCATGACGCCTGACTGTTGCGTGGATCGTTAACCAGTCCTTTATATATTAATATTGGATTGCCACCAATTATTGTTCCAGTTTCTTCTTTTGTTTCGCGAATTGCTGCGGTAAAAGAATCTTCTTTGGAATTGATGAACCCTCCAGGCAATGCCCATTCACCACTGGATCGTTTTATCAAAAGAATTTTTTGTGCGATTGGGTTGATTATTACACTGTCTGCAGTGTAATTTGGACCGTTATACCATAATTTACGATTTATAGATATTGGCATTGTTTTTTCATACAGCAACTAGAGTGTTATTCAGTGCATTTTCCGCCAAAGCTGCTTTTACACGTTCACTATACTCTCTAATTTTATCACCTGAACCTGTATGTTTGCCAGGGGTGTCGCTCAATTTGACCGTAGATACCCCATCAACCTCTGTAGCTTTCATAACAAAGTTATTTGGTGTAATTCCAAGGTCGTTAGTCAAAGTTGTACCCCAGCCAAATGTTACATTTATCTTTCCCTTAAAGTAATCAGCTATCCTAATAATTTCGCCCACATCAAGTCCGTCACTAAAGACGATAGTTTTCTCCAAAGGATCAATTCCGTTCTTTTTGTAAATTTCAATAGCCTTATTTCCAAATTCTATTGGGTCGCCAGAATCGTGTCGTAGTCCTTTCCATGAAGTCATTTGTTCGGGCGTAAAGTCAGCAAAGAAGAAGTCGGTTGTAAATGTGTCTGTTAGGGCAATTGATAGCTCGTCGCCGTATGTGTCTTGCCAGTCTCTTAGTGTCTGATTGTGACCACTTAGTGGGTTGTTTCCGGCTTTATCTGCCAGTGCAGCGTAAACCATTGGCATTTCGTGTGCAAAAGTTCCAATTGGTTTTAATCCTAGTTTATGCGCCAAGTATATATTTGAAGTTCCGACAAAATTATTGGGGAGTTCATTTGCAACTCGTTCAATTACGTGCCTATGCCAATCATAGCTAAAACGTCGCCTTGTGCCGAAATCAGAAAATTTAATATCTGGGCGGCTTTTTAATAATTTGATCTTTTCGTCTAATCGGCGATCTCCTTCGGCATATACTTCTTCCAAAGAGCGACCTTCACATGCGAGTTTATTACGAAAATATATTTCATTTATCTCGCTCATGATAACGGTTTCCCAGAATGTAACTAGGGGCCATTTTCCCGTAGCCTCAACCGCTAGATCACCGCGCTTATCATGTCCGATCTTGACCGGAGGCAAGGGGTTACTCATTAGAAAATCAAGGTATTCTTGCGAAAACGTCGCTTTACCATCTTGGTTTTGCAGTCCGGCTAAGTAGGCTATTTCATCAGGCCGCCATCCTTCAGCTAGCTTATTTAGTCTATCCTGTAATTCTACTGGGGATACAAATTCGGATAATAGATTAGGGGAGCGATTTTTCAATGTGAAAGTAACTTCTACTTCAGGATGTTTTAAGAACTCGTTCATCCCCATAGTTATTTTGTAATAATCTAATCCTTGTGATATTTTTGAGCCCTTCTCCATTTAAATTGTCTCCTGAATCATCTTCTTTGCTTCTTCGGTTGATATTGCTAATATTCCAGCCTCCTTCATTGCGGACAATGCTTCTTCTTCGGCTGTTGGAGTTAATCCTACAGCGCGGATGGCATCTATAAGTAGGTATGTAGTAACACGTCTGTCATCTTTGAAATGTTCGGCGATATCTCGGGCGGTAGATTTTACACAAAAATCTGTTGCTAATCCGCCGAGAAATACTTTAACTTTTTCATGGGGTGTTTTTGGCTCTATGATAGATTCTAGTGTTTCGCCCTTGTCGCTTCTACCTTCCCACCCAGAGTATCCGTCTGTCTGACCGGTGCCTTTATTGATGATGATGTCATCAGGCTGAATATTTAGGTCTTCGTGAAAATTAGCTCCTCTAGTGTTGGCTACGCAGTGAACTGGCCATTTGTCAAAATGCGGTGTTTTTTCGGGGTGCCAGTCTCGGGTGAATACAACCGTGCCGTCGTGTTTTCGTATCTCGTCGGCAATGGAGTTGATAGGTTTGATGATTTGCTCTGCTTCGGCAACGGCAAGACTCCCATCGATAAAATCATTTTGTGGGTCAACCCCGACAAATATATAGTTAGACTTTTCCATAATGTTAAGATCCTCCTTACTTAATGTATAGCTTACACTTACTATCTAGTCTAATAGCCAGTTATTGTATTGTCAACACTAATTTATGAAAAATATAAATTTTTTAGATTTTTACAGGGAGGTTAGTCTAAACTACGATCTAAATTCTCGAGCTTGCTTGAATTGAACTCATATAATTTTGCTGGACGATGTGCGCCGTCTCGCCACAACTCATTAGTTTCATGAATTAAGTTTAAGCTGAGGAATTTTTTTCGAAAATTACGCTTGTCAAATTCACGACCAAAAACTATCTCGTAAACTGTTTGCAGTTGCGTTAAGGTAAATCTTCGATCCAGAAAAGCAAATGCCGAATTGGTGTATGTCATTTTTGCAATTAGGCGTTCTTTGGCGTATTTAATGATGTTGGTGTGATCGTATGCCAGCTTTGGTATTTTATTTACATCAAAAAATGCCACTTCTAAATCTTCATTGTATGTAATATTGCGTCCACAACCCATGTAGGTTACAGACACTGCATGTCCTCGTGGATCACGATTGATCGTATCGAAAGTGTAAAGCTGTTCAATATATCGTAGGTCGTCTTTAATTTTTACGCCTGTCTTTTGGAAAACTACACGTTCGAGCGCATCTGTAGTCGTCTCTCCTTCGGCATTATATCCTCCAGGAAGAGCCCATTCTCCTTTAAAAGGTTCGTTTGGTCGTTTTAATAATAACACTTCCAGGGTATTGTTGTTTACTTGAAAAATTACTGCGTCTACAGTTAGAGTTGGAGGTGTATACGGTTTTGTGTAATTCATACAATATATCTTATCCTGAAGTAGGCTACTTGCCAAGTTATTTTTATGATTCGCAAAGTATAGAAATTTGTTTGCAAATTTATTCTGTACTTATTTAGTGATATATGTTAAGATAGATCAGAGCGAATGATAGAGATATCTTTCGGGGTGTGGCGCAGTTGGCTAGCGCGCGCGGTTTGGGACCGTGAGGTCGAAGGTTCGAGTCCTTTCACCCCGACCAATTGAAATCATTCAGTGTATTAAAATAACTGGCATTCGACCAGTTATTTTTTATTTTCGTACAGTCCGATAATCAAGTCGCCGTCATGGAATTCTTGCTTTAATTGCCAATAGGGTGGAACTTGTTTTTTATATTCGTCATATGTTTTTTCGCGAAGAATAAGCCAGATTCTTGGAGATTTTACCGACTCTAAAGAACTAATTTCTGGAGTATTCAATTTTTTAATTAATCCCCATTCGCCAACCCAGCCCAGCTCTTCTTTCGGCTTCAGAAGTATAATTTCTTTATTTGTGCAGTTGTAATAGGAAGTGTGAAAATAAGTATAGATCTCGCCAGAGATAATAGCATCACTACTCCGGATATTTCCATTTATATGATTCATGGCTGTGTTGGTGTTATTCCAAGACGATTCTGCAATGTTTTTACTGCCGATATGCCACATGTAATGACCGATAAATAATGTCAGGACGATAGATATTCCAATAGGCCACCATTTTTTATTAGAAAAAATAAGCCCGATGAATATCGCAATCAAGCCGTAAAACGCCGGCGCTGAATAAGTGAAATATCGATCTAAGTAAACTGGTCGACCCTGGCTGAGTATGTAAACGATGATCATCGGCAGCAGCAGCCAAATTGTTAAAATCCAAATTGCTGCTTGGTATTTTGGGCATTTTTTGGCTAGGATGAATGAAATTGCGATTATAATTGGCAGCAGTAGCAACCCAAAATAGCAGACAATTCTGTCGTCATAAGTTAAGAACATCGATAGTGTTGTCGGGATGGTGAATTTGGTGACTTCGGGGATCCAGAAGCCGCCACTTACTCGGCTGGTTTGGGAGATCATAACTGGTAACCAGGGAAGGAATAGTAAAAAGCATGTTCCTGCGGCCAGCCAAACGTTTTTATCCTTAAATATATTTTTTATGGCAGTGTGATTTCCGCCAAGTTTTAGCCAAATATATACGAAATGCGCGGGTAGTATTAATGCTAGAAAATATTGTGTATAAAGACCGAGCGCTACTAAAATTCCATATAGCGCCCACCAAAACTTCTTATTTTTGTGCTCGACTGCCACGACAAATGCGTATGTCATTGCTACGACCAAAAGTGCCGCCAGTGCATACATTCGGGCTTCGTCGCTATAGCGAATTAAGAACGGTCCTAGCGCTGCTAAAAAACTTCCAAATACGGCGATTCTTTTAGAAAAAAGTTTTTGGAGTAATAGAAATAATAGAGCAATCGTCAGAACTCCACACGTAACGCTAAATCCTCTGAGCGAAGCTACGGAATTGCCGAAAATCAATTGCCAAACGTGCATAATAACGTAATAAAGCGGCGGGTGGACGTCCGTGGTCGTAATGGCGATAATTTCTCTGATTGGCTGCTGAATGATGGCCGCCGTATATCCTTCGTCATGCCAAATGTCGGCTTTTGTTAAATAGGTAAGTCGAACGTTGATGGCTAAGATTAAGATTGGAATTAGCCAAATCCAACCGGGCATTTTATGAAGAAATGCATATAGCTTTTTAAGATATACACGGATTTTTTTCATGAATTATCTGGATAATTTTAACGCTATCTCTCTCGCTTTATCCGCCAAAGTATCGTCAATTTTTTCCAGCCCCGAATCTGCGCTTACACCACGTCGCTCTAGTGCTTCGCCGATAAGAAAGTCTGCAATTTGCGGGTTTTTGGGTAGAATCGGGCCGTGGAGGTAAGTGGCAATGATGTTGTTATAGCGAACACCCTCATTTGCGTCAGTCATATTATTGCCGGCGCCTTTAATAACTTGCCCAAGAGGTTTGGCGGTCTTATCTAAGAAAGTTTGTCCGCTGTGATTTTCATAGCCAACGATATCTCTAAATTCCTGACTTTTGATGACAATGTTACCAATCATCCGCTCGTCGCCAGCAATTGTTTCAATTGGCAGTATGTTAGCGCCAACAATTTCCTCGCCCTTGAGCGTTCGGAAAAACCGACCAAATAATTGGTACATTCCGCAAATCATCAGCATCGGCACGCCGTCTTTTGCTAATTGTCGCAGTTCATCGGCTCGCGCCAGAAGATCGTTTTGGATAATCGTCTGCCCAGAATCTTGTCCGCCGCCGCCAACAAAAATATCAATTTTAGAAAAATCCGTTGAATCGCCCGGATTGTGATCGATAATCTCAACATCGAAGCCGCGTCGCTCTAGTCGTTTTCTCAGGACTAGCGTATTACCCCAGTCGCCATAAAGATTCATATCTCGCGGGTAAAGTTGCGCAATTGTTATTTTCATTATGATATTTCCTCCACGTCGGTTTTTTCGCTCAGCAGGCGACGAATCGCTGTCATGGCCGTGTAGCTACAAAAAATCTGTTTCGGCTCATCGGGATTAGTATTAATGAAATCCTCCAGGGCTTTCGAAATATTGGTGTCAATTTTCCCAATTAAAATGTCGTCATATTGAAGTCGCAAAGCCATATCGTAAGCACGCGCACCGCTGATCATCGCTACGTTTTTTAATAGCGAAAAATCGACGTCCCAGAACCAACTTACATCTCGTCCGTCGGCGTAATTGTCATTAACAGCGATCATCGTAGCACTATTATTTTTGGCAAACGACAGAAGCGCCAACCGAAAGCCACTTGGATTTTTCACTAAAATAAGCTCAATTGGCGTGCCATTCAGGTAGATCGTTTCGCCACGACCAAACGCCGGCTTTATGTTTTTCAACGCAGATAAAATCGTATCGGTAATTTCCGGTCCCGCTATTTGTCGAGCCAGGGCAACCGCTGCCGCCGCATTGAGAAGATTGTAAACTCCAGTGAGTTGCAGATCTACGTCAATTTCTTTATTGTCAATTTGAAAAGTAGCCTGTTGAGCGTTAATCTTTTTCAATAAAACATCGGCCGTCACGCTTTGATTTGCGACTGCGTTTCCGTATTTTAGGGTGTCGTCCGTTGGCATCAATTGAAGTAATTCGCTGGTTGTACCGAAGAAAACTTTTTTAGCCTGAATATGTTCGCTAATCTTAAAAATTCGCGGATCGTCGCGGTTGAGAACGACAGTGTCGCTAGTGGCTTCAGCTATTTTTTGGAGCAGTGCGGCTGTATTGTCGATTTCTCCAAATCTGTCCAATTGATCGCGCATAACATTCAGAAGCAGGGAAAAGCGCGGACGAACAATCTGCACGAATTTAACCGCCCAAGCCTCGTCCAGTTCCAGAACTGCAATGTCGGCGTCCAGCTTGCCGCGGATATTGACCTCATCGAGCAGCGCCGCTGCCACACCTCGGGAAAAATTGCTACCAGTGCGATTCGTGAAGACTTTCAATCCGACTGATTCCAACAATTCTACGACGATTTTTGTCGTCGTCGTTTTCCCATTCGTTCCGCTGATAATCACCACGCCTTGCGGTAAATCTGCCAACGTTCTCTGAATAAATTTTGGGTCAATTTTTTCAATCACCAAACCCGGCAAGGCTGAACCGCCACCGCGTAATTTAGCGACTTTCTTGACGCTTTTGCCAATAATAGTACTAATCATCTGTCTTGCCATACTGTCTATTATACTCTGCCGGGTCGATGTGCTACAATATCAATATGTTTTTGGTGGGTATCTTTCAGTGGTGGTATGGCAATGGCTTGTTGCAATATATCCGACAAAGTTTTCTGGGAGTTTTACGAACCGCGGATTTTTTCTCAGTCGGGCTACTTTTGAAAACCTTATTCAATCCGTTCCGCCAGATTTCAGCCGCTCCGGTTGGTGGCGATTTATCCGTGCAACTATCTGCGTTTTTTGACAAAATGTTTTCGCGAGTAATTGGCGCGGTGGTGCGCTCTATGGTGATAATTATTGGAATATTGATGATATTGCTACGATTTTTGTGGATGATTTTAGGAATTATTATGTGGCTGGCGCTGCCGCTGATGCCGCTTATCGGAATTATTTTATGGCAAATGGGAGTTTCTGTATGGAAATAGAGCCGAGATTTAATTACGACAGTTTACGAGCCCAGAAAGCGCGATTTTCTGTAAGGTTTGGCAATGCCTGGCATATCGTGGCGATAGCTGTCGGCATTATGTTAGTTTTGCTTGGCGTGTGGTCGTTGATCGAACACGGGGCAATTGGCTGGCTATTATTTGGTCTGAGCGGTCCAATGATTATGGTGTCGATTTGGTGGGAAAAAGATCTTAAGACGGCAGAAATTAGTAAAAATCCTAAGACAATTGACGATGTGATGGCGGCGGACGTTTTGGGTAAATTGCCGCGCAGACCGACGCCGATTGATATTGCTGAGGCGATTACAGGCACGCGAGCTGGGCAATTTTTGGCAGTGCGGCTGGGTTTGACGCCGAATTTCTTGCGTAATATTTCCGTCGACGATCCGAACCGAACGGAGCAGATTTGGAAGGCGGCGATTGAAATCTGGCAGAGCACGGAAAGTCCGAAGATTACTAGCGCGGTTTTGGCGGCGGCGATAGTAAAGCAATTGCCACAGCACGATTCTTTGCTGGCGAATATGAAGATCGATTTTCATGATATCGAGGAGGCTATTCGATGGTACGAGCGAATAAAGGCGCTGATTGATCAATATAAAGAGAAGCCGCTAAATACGGGCGGAATTGCTAGGGATTGGTCTTTTGGTTATACGCCACTGCTGAGTCGATTTGCTCAGAATGTTAGCGTCAGTGTATCTGGCGGCGCGTTTACAACTAAGTTGGCTGCACACGAGGAAGCGTTGGGACAGATGCTTAAAACGTTTAGTTCTGGCGGGCGGCAGAATATTACGCTAGTTGGAGCTGATGGTGCAGGAAAAAGTACTGTCGTGTCGGCGTTTGCGGAAATGCTGATTGACGGACATCGAGGCGTTCCTGGTTCTCTGATGTATCAGCAAGTTTTTATGCTTGACGCGTCGTCGTTGATTAGTGTGGCGTCGGGTCGCGGGGAATTGGAAAATCTAGTCACGATGATTTTGAACGAAGCTTTCTTGTCGAAAAACGTGATTTTATGCTTGGACAATGCGCAATTATTCTTCGAAGAAGGCGTTGGTTCGGTTGACTTGAGTAATGTGTTATTGCCAATTCTGGAGGCCGGTAGACTTAGGACGATTTTAACGATGGACGATCAGCGATTTTTGCAAATTTCTCAGACTAAGCCGCAGCTTGCTCACGCTTTGAACACAATTGCAATTCAGCCGTCAAACGAACCTGAAACTATGAAAATTATGCGCGATCAATTGGTTTTATTTGAGGCACAGCACAAAGTGACATATATGTATCAGGCGCTGGCGGAGGCATATCGTGTTGGTGATCGTTATGTTCAAGATTTGGTGATGCCAGGTAAGGCGTTGAAAATTTTGGAAGCGGCGGCAAGTTACGCCAGCGGCGGGCTAGTGACTGCGCAATCTGTGGACGATGCGATCGAAAAAACTCTTGGTATAAAAATTTCGGTAGCATCTTTGAGTGACGAAAAGGAAAAATTGTTAAACTTGGAGTCATTAATTCATCAGCGAATGATCAATCAAACGCGAGCCGTGACAGTTGTTTCTGATGCTATTCGCCGCGCGCGCACAGGTGTTAGAAATCAGAATCGACCGATTGGCGCATTCCTGTTTCTCGGTCCGACTGGTGTTGGTAAGACGGAGCTTTCTAAAGCTTTGGCGGATGTTTATTTTGGCGGTGAGGGCAATATGATTCGCTTGGATTTGAACGAATTTGTCAGGCCGGATGACGTGGCTAGGTTAATTGCGGATGGCGCGCGAGATCCAGGGAGTTTGACTGCTCAAGTTCAGAAGCGCCCGTTCTCTGTCGTGCTTTTGGACGAAATTGAAAAGGCTCATCCGCAGGTTCTGACGACGCTTTTGCAGCTTTTGGATGAGGGAATACTTCGCGATGAAAATAACCGAGAAATTAGTTTTCGCGATACGATTGTGATTGCGACGTCAAATGCTGGCGCGGATAGAATTCGTGAATATATTGAGCGGGGCTATCAATTGGAACAATTCGAGCAGACATTTATTAACGAGTTGATTAACGCCAATTTATTCCGCCCAGAGTTTTTGAACCGTTTTGATGAAATCGTTTTGTTCCGTCCGCTAGGAAAAGATGAGTTGCTGCAGGTTGTCAATTTGATTTTGGCAGGAGTTAATAAGACTTTGGCGCCGCAAAAAATTCAAGTTGCGGTCGAGGAAGAAGGTAAGAAATTGCTGGTCGAGGCTGGCTATGATCCAAGATTGGGAGCTCGTCCGATGCGCCGCGTCGTCCAGCGAGCTGTCGAGAATACCGTCGCCAAGCAAATGCTGGCGGGAACTGTCGCGCCCGGTTCGACCACAATTATCACCGCTGATCAGATTCGCCAGATTTTAGGTTCGCAATCTGCGCAAATGCCGTCAGGAATTCAGAATCCGCCACTGAATAGCTAGCTCAGCCGCTCGACTAGCGTTTTTTATGATGTCATCATAAATAAAAACCCGTCATAATGACGAGCTATTTTGGTACACCCGGCAAGATTCGAACTTGCGACCCCTTGGTTCGAAGCCAAGTACTCTAATCCGCTGAGCTACGGGTGCGTATGAAGTTATTATATCATAGATGACGGTCGAGTAAAATGATATACTATATGCATGGACGTCATGACTAATATATCACTGAAACAATACACGACTATGAAATTGGGAGGTGAGGCTCGCTATATGGCGACAGCGGATTCTGCTAGTGATGTTGTGTCGCTATATCGTAATGCCCGAAAGGAAAATCTGCCGATTTTTGTGTTGGGTGGCGGCAGCAATGTGATTACGCATGACGAGGTTTTTGAAGGAATCGTACTGTTGAATAAGATTAAAGGTTTTGAGGTTATTTCTGAAACTGACGAAACAACTGATGTGAAAATTGGTGCGGGCGAAGTCTGGGATGAGGTTGTTGAGAAGGCTATTGAGCTTGGACTTCAGGGAATTGAAGCTATGTCGGGGATTCCTGGAACGGCTGGAGCTGCGCCAGTCCAGAATGTTGGGGCGTACGGGCAAGAAATTGCCGACACGTTGATTAGTCTGGAAGCTTACGATTCAAAAACCGACACAATTGTAACTATTTCTGCCGATGAATGTGACTTTTCTTATCGAAATAGCATTTTTCGCGATAAGGAAAAAGGACGATATTGCATTCTGAATATTACTTTGCGCCTAAATAAAGCAGAGCCGAAACCGCCGTATTACGCTTCTTTACAGAGATATATTGACAAGAATGACATTCGTGAGGTTAATTTGTCAGTGATTCGCGTGGCAGTTCTTAATATTCGTTCGGAAAAATTGCCAGACCCAGCGGAATTGCCAAGTGCAGGTTCTTTCTTCAAAAACGCGCTGGTTGAAAAATGGAAATTGGAAGAATTGCAAAAAGAATACAGCGACATTCCAAATTATGCAATGTCTGACGGAAGATATAAAATCCCGACAGGTTGGTTGATAGATAAGGCTGGCTTAAGGGGTTATCGCAGTCACGGCATGCGAGTTTACGAAAAGAATGCGTTGGTGCTCGTGAACGATTCGGCAACGGGATATGATGATTTGGCGGCGATTCGTGAGGAAATTGTGCAAATTGTCTTTGACAAGTTCGGTATAAAAATTGAGCAAGAGCCGCTAGAACTTTCCCGACAATAAGCATATGCTTTTTTGTAGATTTGCGCTACAATATTGATATGAATCGTGGGACGGGTGGCTATACGATAGTTGAAGTGGCAGTAGTTATTGTGGTTGTGTCGATTTTGGCTAGTATTGCGTTTGTTGGTGGCGGAAGATTTTTGAACTTGACTAGAGATCAGGAGCAAAAAGCTGATGTATCTGAGCTGTCCTTGAGGTTGGAGCGATATTACAAATATAAAAATGTAAGCTCTATTGGGCACGAGTATCCTTCCTGCGCTGACCTTATTAAGAGTTTTTCGTCAATTGTAGGAAGTGATTCTCTGAAAAAGGAGATGATCAAGTGCAATCGTAGTGATTGGTCTGGCGGTAGTAATGGCGAATTGTTGTACGAGGCGGCAAACATAGACGATGGAGATTGTACGAAGCCGACTTCTGGTCCTATAACTGACGTGGCGGCGGTAACTTGTGTGAAATATAACATTATATATAAGGAATTTTCGACGGGGTCGGAAAAAAAGGTGAATAGCATATGGCGCGATTAACAGGGAAAAGTGATGGATTTACTATTGTCGAAGTTGCGGTTACTCTGGTTGTTATTGGTATTTTCATGGTCGTTATATTAAGTATGCAAGCGCAGGTCAGCCAGATATCGGTTTTAAGCGCTCAGCATAATAAAGCAAGTCTTCTGGCGTATAATAATATGCGTCGTTACGCGAATGACTCCGCTCCGTCGTGGTTTAAGTGTAACACGGCGTCGTCGAATACTAGGTATGAAGTTACGAGAACTATTGGTAGTGTCGATGGGCTGCCTGGAATGGTTAGGCAGCAAGTATATGCATCAGCGCCATACGGATGTAAGAGTGGAACAGTTAGCCTGGGGATGCCGATTAAAGTGGAATCTATCGTAGAATATGGATTGCCAAGCTCTGGCATAGGTAGCGGAAAGAAGGTGGTACATGCGACGTATGTGGCGTTCTAATGAGGGCGGTTTTACTGTGGTCGAATTGGCAATGGTGATGGTCATCATCGCAATGGTTGTCGGCGTGTTTAGTCAGATGTTAATTTCGGCGAACCAAAGTGCGTCTATCAGTAAGGCGAAGGTTGAGATTAGTCGAAATATGCATAATTCCATGGATGCAATTGAAACTGACGTTCGCCAAGCTTCGCGCTTTAAGGTGAGCAGTTATGATGGAGAGGATACGTTTGCTACCGATAAAAATTTCCCTAGTGCGACGCCTAGAGAATGGAGATATAGAAGTAATCCGTATTCAAGTAGTGCCGTTACTGATCCCGAAAAGAACTCACTTATATTGCTTCAATATGCTACAAATATGGGACGAGGCGCCGATTCTAGGGAGATTGTATATCTAAGAACTCCAAAGTTTGACTGTAATGCAAATAAGACTCAGCAGCCGAAGTATAAAAAAATAGTCATATATTTTTTGAAGAATGGAGAGCTGCATCGACGAACTATCTATAATGATTTAGTTGATTTCTCCAGTTACCCTCCAGCGCCATATTCAGGTTCTGCTGCGGGATATTTCTGTATGAATAGCCTGGATGCTGATAAGTTTAAGGATCGAGCCATGAAGCTTCGTGAAGATTCGATTTTGGCAACTGGAGTTTCGGAATTTAAGATTAATTACTATGATGGAAAAACGCTAATAAGCAAAAATAGCGACGCTCCAGATAGCGATAAGAAAGCTCTTGATGGCGCGGATAGTGTAGAAATTACTCTGACAATTCAATCACCTAGCAAGCAAGTTTCTGATTCGCAAACCTTAACAATACGAAAGATAAATAACCTATGATTCAACGAAAAAACGGCTATTCCTTGGTGCTGATTATCCTTATGAGCACTTTTATATTGGCGCTTTTGGCTGGTGCTATGAGGGTCGTGACTCAATCGTATATTTACTCTCAGGAGGAGTACTATTATAAATTAGCCCAGGAGGCTGGTGAGGCGGGTACAGCTTACGCTAATGCTTGTTTGGACGCCAATGGAGCTGAGCAATCATGGAGTTCGGTTCCTGGTGGAATTGGACCGCTTCGTCCGGAAACTAATTGTAAGGGGGCTGTAAATCCGAGTTATGAGAAATATGTATTTGATGAAGGCAATAAATTTAGGACGACTTTTGAGGTCGGTGATTTGGAGGCTTCGACTAGAAGCACAGCCCTGTCGGCTGCTACTGCTCAGATTTCATCTGTGGGTCGAGTTGAAATAACAAATGGTAGCGGTGTTGTTCTAAAGACTTATGTCGCTGTTGTAAAAAAATCAGTTACTTGGCCGGCTGACATTGATGCAACACGTACGGTGAGTGGTACTAATCGTACGTGTGCGATTTTATCAAATAATGTATGGTGCTGGGGAAAAAATGATATGGGTCAATTAGGAGATGGAACTACTCACAGCTCCAATATCCCAGTGAAAGTTCGCTCTATTGGCGATATGAGGAATGGTAAGATTATTGATATTTTTACAGCACAGCATCATAGCTGTGTTTTAACCCAGCTGGGCAGTAATAAAAAAGTATATTGTTGGGGCGATAATAGGTTTGGTCAGCTAGGCAACGGGTCGTCTGGGGCTGGTAATTACTCTAGCGTTCCGGTTGAGGTTGGTGGCGATCTCGCAGGTAAAGACGTTACATCAATTGGCGGAACTGGTGACGTCTCCTGTGCTGTTGCGTCTGGTAAAATTTACTGCTGGGGTCGGAACAATATGGGTCAATTGGGCTTCGGAAATCCTGAAAACCCCGGACTTCGTGCCACGCCAGTGCAGATTAACTCAGGCGGCTATAATAGACTCCCTATCAATTATTTTGCGACTAAGTTGGCGACCGGTGGATCACGCTCGCAAACGATGTGTACTATAACTACTGAAAAAAAGGCTTATTGTTGGGGGTTAGCTAGGTTTGGGCAGATGGGTATTGGTCCAATATCTGGTAATCACTACAGCCATGCTACCCTAGTTAAGGGTTTAGAAGGTGTAACTGACATATCTCAAGATGGTTATACTTGGGCATCGGATCATAGCTACGTATCGCACACCTGTGCTATTGCTTTAACTCGTACTCCAACTGGTACTACAACTGATGTGTATTGCTGGGGTGGTGCTGGTCGTGGGCAGTCCGGGTCTCCGGGGACCGGTCCCTTTGGTGTGCATTTCCAGCCAGCAAAAGTTGATGGTCTACCGGGAGTTCCGCTACGAATTGAGGTTGGGATTGCTCACTCTTGCGCCTTAGTGAATAATGGCGGAAATAAGGAAGTGTATTGCTGGGGTGATAATAAGCTTGGTCAGCTGGGTAAGGGTAATGATAATGCTTCTAAGGCAATACAAAAATCTAGCAACCCGGTGCTTGTACATTCTGGTGATGATGGATTGCCATTAACAGAGTCGGTGGTGGATATTGCGGCTGGAGCGAATCGTGGCTGTGTGATTATGTCAAATAAGCGTTCGTACTGTTGGGGGTTAAATGATGAAGGGCAAATCGGCGACGGTACAAATGAGAATAGATTTAGTCCAACAGAATCATTATTCCTTCGTCCAGTGCAAAATCGATATATATATTAAAAAACGCTTGCGCTTTTAAAAACGTTGTAGTATTATCAAGTTACAAATCAAACTAACAATTTAGGGGGCACATTATCGTGACTACAAAGAATATCAAAAATCAAGGTTTTACACTAGTTGAGCTTTTGATCGTTATCGTGATCATTGCAATTTTGACAGTCGTTTCTTTGGTTGCATACAACGGTTTGCAAAACCAGGCAAAGACATCTGCTGCTAAATCAACAGTTGACGCAGTTGCTAAGAAAGCTGAACTATACAACACTGAAGAGGGTAAGTATCCAGAGGATATCACAAAATTAACTGGCGCAGACACAAAGAAGTCTTACTACATTGCTCCAGCCAATGTTACTGAATTAGGTACTGGTACTTTTGGTTCAAGCACTCCAACTACAACAGTTAAATACGAAAAATGTCCTACTACCGGTACTGGCGACCCAACAGGCGCAAAGATTTCATACTACAACTACAGTAGTAATACTGTCGAGAACCGCGTAGTTGGTACTGGCTGTTAATTAGCTAAGAATCGTATAAATAAGAAACTCCGGCGTTAGTCGGAGTTTTTTTATGTGCGGGTTTACATTAAATATCGCGTAGAGTATGGCAGAATTCTACGACTTCTTTACGTAGTTCAGCCAACATTTTGTCATTGTCGCGATTATCTATTGACCGCCTCATCCATCCTGCGATTTTTTCCATGTCGTCTTCTTTGGCGCCTCGCGTCGTGACGGCTGGAGTGCCTAAGCGAATGCCGCTTGGTCTGAACCTTGGTAGTGGGTCATCTGGAATCGCATTAGCATTCAGTGTCAGACCGATTTTATCCATGGCGATTTCCGCTTCCTTGCCGTCAATACCGAAGCTGCTGTGAATATCTGCCAGAATCAAATGGTTGCTGGTGCCGCCAGTTACTAGCTTAAATCCACGCTTTTGCAACTCTTCCGCCAATCTTTTCGCATTTTTAACAATTTGCTCGGCGTAATCTTTGAATTCTGGCTGTAAAGCTTCACCGAACGCTACGGCTTTTGCAGCGATGGTGTGCATGTGCGGTCCACCTTGCGTGCCAGGGAAGACTGCTCGATCAATCAACGTAGGTAAATTTTCGAGAGTTTTCTCTGGTTTTTTCAATGGATTGCCAACTATTCCTCGACTAAGAATCAGCCCGCCTCGTGGTCCACGTAGAGTTTTATGAGTTGTTGTGGTAATTACATGAAAGCCATAGTCGAACGGGTTTTTAGCAACGCCACTAACGATTAGTCCCGCAATATGGCTCATGTCTGCCATTAGCATAGCGCCGACCTCATTACCAATTTTAGCAAATTTTTCGTAATCTAACTCTCGTGGATATGCCGAAAATCCCGCCAAAATGATCTTTGGTTTGTGTTTTAAGGCCAATTGACGGATTTCTTCATAGTCAATTTCGCCAGTGTCGATATTTTTTATACCATAGCGAATGAAGTTGTATTCTCTGGCGCTACGAGTGACCGGAGCGCCGTGAGTAAGATGTCCGCCGTGAGCTAGATCCATAGCCAGAATAGTATCGCCAGGCTCGCACCAAGCGTAATACACCGCCTCATTAGCCTGCGCGCCAGAATGTGGCTGGACGTTAGCGTGATCTGCTTTGAAAAGTTTTTTAGCACGGTCAATTGCCAACTGCTCGACTTGATCAGTGTTTTCTTGTCCGCCGTAATAACGTCGACCAGGGTAGCCTTCTGAATATTTATTAGTGAAAACACTACCGAGCGCCTGAAGCACGTCTGACGAAACGTAATTCTCGCTAGGAATTAGTTCCAGGCCGTCCGTTTGGCGCTTTTTTTCTGCTTTTATAAGTTCTTCAATTTGCTTGTCTTTCATGACTAAACCTCCGTTAATACTTATTATATCATTGCTTATATATATCATTAGTGATATAATTTACGCATGATAAAAGACAAGTATCTTCAAAAAATCGGCAATTTAATCGCTGAAAATCGTCAAAAACAAGGTCTGACGCAGACGCAATTAGCTGAGGCGATTGGCACGTCGCAAAGCGCTATTAATCGCATTGAAAACGGGGGTCAGAATATTAGTATTGAGATGATTGCCCGAATTAGTGAAGTGCTTAATAACAATATTGTGACTGTAAATCATTCCGGAAAAATGAATTTTAAGGTAACTGGCGGCAAAAAATTGTCTGGTGAGATACAAGTTAAGACTAGTAAAAACGCTGCAGTGGGTCTTCTCTGTGCAAGTTTGTTGAATAAGGGAAAGACGACGCTTAGGAAAGTGGCGCGAATTGAAGAGGTTAACCGAATTATCGAGGTTCTGAATTCGATTGGCGTTAAAACTCGTTGGTTGGATGGCAGTGATCTTGAGATTGTGCCGCCAGCGCGCTTGAAACTTGAAGATATGGATATTGCTGCGGCGAAGAGAACTAGGACTGTGATTATGTTTCTTGGTCCGCTGCTACATCAATATGACGATTTCAAATTGCCGTTTGCTGGCGGCTGTAATTTAGGCAAGCGCACGGTTGAGCCACATCTTAGTGGTTTGAGGCATTTTGGAATGAACGTCACGGCGGAGACTGATTATTATCACGCAAAAACTGATATCAATTCTGGTGATCGAACGATTTTATTGACAGAGCGTGGCGATACGGTGACGGAAAATATAATTATGGCTGCGGCGTTGTCGCCAAACACTACCATCATCCGTAATGCTAGCCCAAATTACATGGTTCAAGACGTCTGCTTCTTCTTGAAGAAATTGGGCGTGAAAATTGAGGGAATTGGTACGACGACCTTGAAAATTACGGGCCGTAAACGAATTAGTAAAAATCTGGACTATTATCCGAGCGAAGATCCGATTGAAGCGATGAGTTTTATTGCAGCGGCTGCAGTGACGGATTCGGAAATTACTGTTCGTCGTGCGCCGATTGAATTCTTGGAAATTGAACTAGCGACATTGGCGGAAATGGGTCTTAAGTTTGAACTCAGCAAGGAATATTTTGCTAATAATGGACAAACTCGTTTGGTTGATATTAAATTGCAGCGTTCCAAACTCCAGGCAGCAAAGGATAAACTTCACGCCTTGCCGTTTCCTGGAATTAATATGGACAATTTGCCGTTCTTGGGGCTTATCGCGACGGTGGCTAAGGGGCGCACGTTGGTCCACGACTGGAGCTACGAAAACCGAGCAATTTACTTTACAGAGCTAAGCAAGCTGAATGCGCAAATCGAGTTGGTTGATCCACACCGTGTTTATATCACTGGTCCAACAAAATGGAAGCCAGCCGACGTTGTTGCTCCGCCAGCGCTTCGTCCGTCCGTTGTGATACTTTTGGCAATGCTTGCTGCTCCAGGTGTATCGATTCTTCGCGATGTATATTCAATTAATCGCGGATACGAGGAATTGGCGGCACGCTTAAATTCGCTAGGCGCTGAGATTGAAGTGATTATTGAATAGGAATTCGCTTAATTTGCGGTTCTTTTTTAGGCTGGATTTGCGGTTTTGGAAAAATAAATTTGAGATAATCTTTCATCATTCGGGCGCCAGAAATAATTGGCAAATAGTTGCTTAATTGGTGGCGGATATGTTTTTCTAACAATTGGTCATTTTTCAAAATAGCGGCAGCTTTATGCATGTTGACGTACAAAGATGAAACTTCGGCTTCGTAGTTTCTCCCGGTAACCTCAAGGCAAGCAATTGGCTGGACATCGGCAACACCGCCGTCACTGGTGGAAATGAGGAGCTTCAGGTTGGCGACGTCTTTCTCCCATGAAGTGCCGCACGCTTCTAATCCGACGATAGGAATGTTTATTGAGACATCTGAGCCGATTGCTAACGCTCGCCCCAACTCTTCGTCGTAATCTTGTATATAATGAACGCGCTCCTTGAGGACTGGATCGTTGTCAATCAATTTTAATACTTCGAGCAATTTCTGATACATCGTCACGTCACCTTGGTGAACTTTTCCTGTCAGAATATAATGCGCGTTGTGGCTAATGAGAATTTGGCGCAACGAATTTGGGTTTTCAAATGGCATATAAGGTCGTTTGTAATTGGCGAATCTTCGCTTGAAATCGAATAATATTGCATTTTCTGGGATTTGTATGGATTTTCCGTACTGATCTTGGCGATTCAATAGGACTCGATTCAATTCCTTTCGACCGAGTTTTTTCAAATACCTCAAATCCGCGCTACTCAGCGAGTCTAATTTTTCAGAAAAATCATTTGTGGGCAATCCAAATTTATCGATAATGCCATGATTGCGATATGTTTGCAACGTTTCAGGCAGCACCCACGTTTCAAGATCTATTCCATTAGTAATGGCTTGAAATTTAACTTTGTCGTTGTTGCGGTCGCGGAAATTTGCTACACGGGCGTGTAGTTTACTTACGCCATTCTTCGCTTCAGTAAGTTCAATTGCCAAAAGATTCGGTCTCAGTCTGTCGTTGCGGAATTGCTCCATTAGCCAGCAACGCACAGCATTACTTTTTATATTTGGCAGAACTAATTTTTCAAATTGTGAACGATGGAATTCCGGTTCGGCTGCTTGAAGAAGCGTGTGGTTCGTGTAAAGTGTGTGCTTACGAACGTAAACGATGGCTTCGTATAAATTCATTCCGTTAGCGCACAGTTCGTCTAGTCGTGCCAATGCGGCAAAAATCGTTGCGGTTTCATTAAGCTGAACGACGGCTGGCTTGATACCGAGGAGTTTTAATGCTTTATAGCCACCAAATCCCAGCGCTACTTCTTGGTATAGTCTATGATCGCCAGATCCGTCGCCTTCGTACAATTGCCCAAAGTTCGGTTCTGAAATTGTAACAAATTGCGTTGAACCGAGCGTCTTCTTAAAAATGCTTAAGCTTGCATCTGGGAATCCATTTGAACTTACGAAAACTTCGTCAATATATTCAAATCCGTAATCTTGAGGTGAAACGGATTCCGAAAACTCTTCTTGTGCGAGGTTGGTGATTTTCTGGTGTGATTCGCTACGATAAAACGGTGTCACCACTACGAATGGAACTTCTAATTTTTCAGCTACACGTCGCGTGTCCGCCGCAAGAACTCCGAGTCCGCCGCCACCTTTAATACCATTGGATTTATCATAAATTTCCATCGTCCAATAGACGTATGGTCGGTTTTCAGATAATTGATGCGTTAAGCTGCTTCGTTCAATTACATCATAAAATTCGGACGCATCTTCAATATCATGCGGCTGGTATTTTGGTTTTTCTGTATAAATATATGGATCCATCGATGCCCTTTATGGATTGAAATTGTCTAACTTGGTGCGGGTGGGGAGAATCGAACTCCCATCTCAAGTTTGGAAAACTTGCATACTAACCGCTGTACTACACCCGCAAGCTTTTACTATTGTAGCAGAAAGATGTTATAATGTGAATACGCCCTGATAGCTCAGTTGGATAGAGCAGAGGACTTCTAAGCCTAAGGTCGTAGGTTCGAATCCTACTCGGGGCGCCATTTCATATAACTAATGGGGGATATATGGACGCGAATCAGAAGCCGCAAATGACGCGAGAAATGATGGAAAGGCTATATGGTCGTATGAATACGTTGAGCGACAACGGCTCTAAAGCGTATGGAGATACGGGCAGAATGCTGACCGCTAATCGTAGCGTGAATTCAGGGCGTCGATATATTAAAGGATACGAATCTTCGATATCTGCCAATAATTCTGACAATCGAAGACGATTTGGTACGGAAATAGGTGTAGCGCCTCGGTCGAGAGTCGCTAACAATAATCCTGATGATGCTGGTCTGTCTGGCGGAAATCGACGGGCTAATAGTTTACAGAATAATAATGCTTCGTCGGGCGCGAACAATTCTCGTCAATCGTTTAATGCTAATCGAACTACTTTTCGTGAGCCGCCTTCTCGCGGATATAATCCATTTGGATAAATAAAAAATTCTCACTTCAATGTGAGGTTATTTTTTGGAGGGCCAGGAGGGGCTCGAACCCTCGACACCCTGCTTAAGAGGCAGGTGCTCTAACCAGCTGAGCTACTGGCCCACAATTTCATTATACAACAATCAACAAAAATGTCTACCGTTTTATTGAAAATAATTTATCGGTGTGAATAAATTGTCGTAAAACTTGGGGCGAATGATGGGGTTCGAACCCACGGCCTCCGGAGCCACAATCCAGCGCTCTAACCAAACTGAGCTACATCCGCCATAAACCAAGCTTTTCAAATTATAGCACACACTATATCTGTACTCAAGATGGTAAAATTGCTATACTTAATGACAATGAGAGAACTAAATGGCTCAGAATTAGCTGGATTTATCAAGGAGCGCCAGGCGAAACAGGTGCGAGCTTTAAGACAGGCTTGGCATATTAATCCTCGTTTGGCAATTGTTACTGATGTCGAAAATCCAGTTATTGAAACGTACATGCGTTTGAAACAGAGATATGGCGCTGATATTTTGATTGACGTGGAGATTCATCGAGTCCCTGCGGGCGGTGCTTTGGAGGTGATTCAAGAATTGAACAATCGAGACGATGTTCAAGGAATAATTCTGCAATTGCCGATTAGTAATCCTGAGCAGACCGAGGAATTGCTCGAGAGTATTCGAGAAGATAAAGACGTTGACGGTTTGCGTAAAAAGGCGATTTTTCAGGCGGCCACACCAACGGCTATCAATTGGCTGCTAGCTGGATATGGCGTTGATTTGAAGGGTAAGAAAGTTGCAATTGTCGGGCGAGGTCGTTTGGTTGGCGCCCCTCTTGAGAAGATATGGCTAAAGTCTGATGTCGATGTGACGGTTTTTGAAAAAGGTGACGATTTATCTCAATTGATAAATTACGATATTATCGTGTCGGCAACTGGAGTTCCGGGGCTGATTAAAAGCCAGATGATTAAGACTAAGGCGGTCGTTGTTGACGCGGGAACTGCTTCGGAAAATGGAAAAATTGTTGGCGATGTATCTGAAGAAGTGCGTCAGCGTAATGATGTAATTATTACACCAAAAAAAGGCGGAGTTGGTCCATTAACGGTTTCTGCGCTGTTTGATAATGTAATTACGGCTTGTCTAAAAATTGCGAATCAATCAAAAAGTTAAGCGGCTTTTATGGCAGTTTTGACTTGCTCGACAACTTGGCGCGGTGTGAGATTTGCTTTTACGATATAGCTATGAATTCCTAATTTCTTCAAATCGTGCGGAGCTTCTTCTTCGCCGAGATTAGTGAGGACGATAACGGGAATAGTTTTTCCCCAATCTTTAGATCTAATTCGTTTCAAAGCCTCCGCGCCGTCCATTTCCGGCATTTGTAAATCTAGCAAAATAATATCTGGCTGAAACTTTTCGACTACTTCTATGCCAATTTGTCCGTTGGCGGCCAAGCGAACGTCAAATCCGTCCGACTCGAACTTCATTCGGTACATTTGGCTGATAGTTGGGTCGTCTTCAATGATAGCGATTTTTATCATGCTCTAAGTATATCATATAAACTATGTTATAATTTTTGGCATGGAAAACTTTAGGAACGAATGGTGTATTGCAGAAGCGGGTGATTTTCTTAATGGAGTTGATCATGAAGCTAATGAAAAATTAAATAAGGAAATTGCGGATCTTAGGAGTGAGGATTGCAGGGTTGAAATTGGAGAAAAGACCGATCTTGCATATAACAACCCCGATGGTATTAAAGATACATATAACTATTTGAAGCGGGGCGATGCAGAATTAAAAGAGATTCGTAAATATTTTATTCATAAAAATCTAGCCACCGCGGCAATTGCGAATGTTTTAGATAAAACTCCTTTTGTGAAGATGGGCAAGTGGAGTGAAAAGATAGATTCGTATCTGGAGTTTTTCCGCGACAATTTATTGTACGGTAAAAATCAGACTAATTCGAAGCCGTGGCACAATCAACGAGGTTCCGCACTGACGTTTTTGACAATTTCTGAAGCTTATAGATTAAGAGTTTCTGGTGAAAATGGCAAAATATTGGCAGAAGGTGAATATCCGAGCATGAGTGGCCCACTGGATGAGTCGGTATTTGATGAGAAGATTAATGGCTTGCCGCTGACAGAAGTTATGATTCAAGATAAAATCAACAACGGCGTGGATAAAGCGACGGCTATTGAAGAAGTAGAGAAGAGAATTGGTGAAGTTCGAGAGTTTATTCAGGCGCCGGTGACGGAGAAGTTTTCTAACGTCATTCGACATTGTGCGGATTCGCTTGGTATTCGTGAGCGAGTGGAAACAGTGAATGGTTTGTCGATTGATCATTTGAAGAAAGTGGCAGAAAAAGAGAATCGTTCAATTGACGATATGTTGGTGATGAGTTTTGGCTGCGGAACGGGACTGGCGACTTTGAAGATGCTGAAAAAACTTAAGGATGAAACGGGTGAGACACCAACGGTTATCCTGCTAGATCAAGATCCGTTGTCTCTGGCGGCGGCGCAGAGCTTGGCTAAGAAATGGAATTTGGAAGATAAGATTGAAGTTCATTGTGAACGATTATTCAGTAAGCTTGGCAAGCCTTTGAGCTTGAAGGGAGTTCTGGGTGATCGTAAGCTGGATATTGCGGAAGATTCTGGCTTGCGAGAATATTTGCCAGATGGTGTCTACAAGCAATTGACACGAGAATCATTGAAATTTTTACGAACCGGTGGACTAATGATTACTGGCAATATGAACGTAAATCGCCCACAAAAAGAATTTTTGCATGGACTAATGGGGTGGGTTCCAAAGGTTAGGATGCGTTCAATTAAAGAAGGTTTTAAATTGCTCCAAAAATCTGGCATACCAAAAAAATCTATTGAAGCTACAGTTACCGCAAGCGGTGTTTACACAGTTTTTGCGATTGAAACGTAGAATAAAATGCTATAATAAGCATTAGTATGATGATACGAGCATTAGTGCTAGGATTGGTTGCGTTGATGGCGCTAATTTTGGGCGTGCTCGTACTTAAAAAGTCGAAGCATCGTCATGATGCGAAGCATTGGTTTTTTCTGGTTTGTCTATGTTTGGCCGTGTGGTCAGCTGGACTTGAGGTGTTTTCTCTGGCGGACAATGGGGTAGTATTAGACACTGCGTCCAGATGGTTTTATGTAGCTTCGGCTGTTTTTTGTCCTGCGTTAGCTATTTTTACTACAAAGTCGTTTCTTCCATCGACAAAATCAACGAAGAGTTTTATTTGCGCATCTAGTATATTGATAACGATTTTTTCGCTATACATTATTTTGGTGCCTGAATTTATTATCAATACATCAGAAATTGTCACTCCAGTAGATTTTTCTCGAATTCCGATTCATGCAGTCAACTATGTCATTTTTGCAACTTTTTTCTCAGTATTCTTCTTAATTTCTATGTGTTTTGGCCATATAGCGTGGCGCAAATCAGATCCCGTTCGACGCAAGCAAGTCGCGATTTACATGATTGGTCTGTTGATATGTAGCATTCCTGGCTTTGTAGTGGATCTGTTTCTTCCGGCGCTTGGTGATTATCGATATATATGGATTGGTCCAATTGCTACGATTATTTTCTTATTTGCAATTATGTATAGCATTGTCAGATACCGATTGATGGACGTAAAAATGGCGGTGGCTCGAAGCGTTTCGTATATGTTGCTATTAATCGCACTAGCTGTCGTTTACGTGATTTCTGCATATGTCATTTCAATTTTGGTTTTCCAACGCAGCCTGACGGTTGATAGTCACGTAAATCTCATGAATATGATTTTGGCTATGGTTTTGGCGGTCGTATATCAACCAGTGAAGAAAATCTTTGATAAATTTACTGATAGAGTTTTTTATTACGGAGAATATGATGCTGATACGTTTACGCGTGAGATTAGCAAGATATTAACCTATACAGCAGATCTGCAATTGCTAACTCGACGTGTTGGCAATTATATAGCGACTTCTCTTAAGGCAGAAAAAGTGGCGTTTTGTATTCCAGAAAAAGGAATATACGGTCGGGCGGGTCGGCGACGAATATCTGTTGTTGAGGAAGATGTTCACAGGATTATGGATTACTATTATAAGAATTGTAGTTTTCCGGAAGTTATTTTGGCAAATCAAGTAAAAGATCCAGAACTGAAGAAACTTTTGGATATTCATCGCACGAAAATTGTTATGCCGCTGCTGCATCAAAATCAAGAAACAGGAATTCTATTTCTGGGCGAGCATAAGAGTTTGGAGTATAGTTCTCGCGATATTGAAATGCTGGAATCGATTGCTGGGGAATTGGCGGTGTCGATTCGAAATTCTTTGTCATTGGAAGAAATTAATGAGCTGAATAAGAGTTTGCAGCGTAAAATTGACGAGGCGACGAAAGAGTTGAGGTTCAGTAATCGACAGCTTCAGCGACTGGATGAGGCGAAGAACGAATTTATTTCTATGGCATCACATCAGTTAAGAACGCCGTTGACTAGTATTAAAGGTTATCTGGATATGATGTTGGAGGGCGATTTGGGAAAGATTACGCCGACGCAGCGTGCGGTTCTTAGAGAGGCGTTTTCTTCGAGTGAGCGTATGGTGAGGCTGATAAACGACTTTCTTAATGTTTCTAGGCTTCAGACTGGTAAATTTAACATTGATAAACAGGAGACAGACGTTGCTCAAATTCTTCGGGATGAAGTTGCTTTGCTTAAGGTTGTGGCGGATCAGAGATCTGTCGAAATGGACCTAAAGATTGATAAAAAAGTTCCATTGATTACGGCTGACGCTGAGAAGATTCGTCAAGTTATGCTGAATATGATTGACAATGCCATTTACTATTCAAATCCACATAAAAAGGTAATAATTTCTCTAAAGAGTGGCGCTAATGAGATTGAGTTTACGGTGAAAGATTCGGGAATTGGTGTACCGAAATCAGAGCAAGCAAATCTGTTTGGTAAATTCTTCCGCGGCACAAATGCCAGAAAAAAGCGACCAGACGGCACTGGCGTTGGCTTATTTTTGGCGAGGAAAGTTATCTTGTCGCACGACGGCGAAATGATCTTTGAATCAGAAGAGGGAAAAGGTAGTACCTTTGGATTTAAGCTGCCGGTTCGTTAACGAAATAAACTCAGTATTCCAGAAATAACGATAATTAAAGCAATTGCAACGAGTCCCGCCATACCAATGGTGCGAATGAGCTTTTTTCGATCAAAAAACCATTGAGATAATTTGGAGCGATTCGTTGCTGTAATCCTTGTTACTTTTGGTCGCCGAGGTGTCGCGTCCATTCCAGAATATTTTTTATTGCGCTTTTTCTTCTGCTTTGTCATGGAAATATTATACATTAATAGATAACGGCGGAGAAGTGGTTGATTTGCTATAGACAATTCGACGGTAATTTGTTATGATATCTGGAGTCGTGGCCTTATCGTCTAACGGTTAGGACACCAGGTTTTCATCCTGGCAATCCGGGTTCGATTCCCGGTAAGGTCACCATGTAACAGACAGAAGACCTTACTGGTCTTTTTTATTTGTTTTTAATCTTGCAAGGAACTTATGCTTACTATAAAATGATGCTAAGATAGTAGTAGCAAGATAGGGATCTAGTGATAAAGAGTAGCGCGATAAAAACAAAACACGCAAACGTTAGAAAGGTCCAGGGCGGTAAAAGATCGCCTAAAAACACTCCTGTGCAAAAAGTACACTCTAAACTAAAATCCACCCGAAAGCGTATATTAAAATTCTGGATTATAGCTGGAGCTGCTATATTAATAGCTGCTATCTACTTGCTCATCAATGGCGGTGCCTTGGTAGAGCAACATAAAATGGCGCAATACCTTAAGGAAAAGTATGGGAAAGAGTTTGTAGTAGAAAATTATCGCATTGAGGGTGGTGGTATTGGAGTTGAGGGCGATCCGTATGTGGATGCTTATTCGGTTGATGATAGTAGTCTTAGGTTTGAAGTGTGGAATAGAGCTGACTATAGAAAAGGCGAGAGTGCTTACTCTGATACCTATCCAGATCGTATTTGGGAAAGAGAGTCTAGGAATGATATAGCTAACCTAGTTAGCAAGCAGTTTGGCGGTAGAGTTAGACTCAAATCAATAAGAATAAACAGCAATATAGAGGTTGGTAGAGCTATTACGAAAAACATACCCTCCTATAAAGATGCATTTAATAAATTTGGCAGAAAAATATATATGACAATATCTTTAGAGAATGACGTTAATTTTGATGATTTGTCAGAGCATATATATAGAGTGACTTCTGAAATAAGAAAGCAAATGGGCGTAATGCTGGCTATAGACTATCATGATTCACTACATGAGCTATGGCTGGAGGATCAGGACATTAGTAATATGAAATCTTCGAGTGACGTAGATAAATATATAAAGAGGGGGTGGAGTGAACATAACTAATGAGCAGTATTTGGCCTTAAGTGCGCTGGCGTATTCGGATATAAGCACATATTACAATAAGAAACAGACAACAATAGGCTATCTTATAGGTAATAATAGAATCAAGGACTATTTAGGTAAAGATGGTTCTGTCTCTCCGGAATTTTCTGCTTTATCTACTATTAAGGACTGGATTATTATTGATACCTATTCAAATAGTTCATCAGGTTTTTATGGTATCGCTATTCAAGATCCCGCATCAAAATAATAGGCTTCACCAATTAAAATTTTGTCTTGAGGGTTTTGCAAGCTTATTTCCTGTTAATGATTATTGTCATATTATATTATATCAAGCGTTTTTCATCACTGTTATTTCGTGATATAATTTTAAAAATGAGTGATAATATATTTAAACGAACAAAAATATTAGCAACAATTGGGCCAGCAACGTTCAGCCAAGAAAAGGTTTACCAATTGTTGGAGGCCGGCGTTAACGGCATCCGTATGAACTTTAGCCACGGCGCTAATGAGGAGCGAATTGAACAGATCGATTGGGTGCGCACAGCTAGTAAGCAGTTGGGCAAGCCTGTCGCAATCCTACAAGATTTGCAAGGTCCGAAGATTCGCTTGGGCGTTTTGAAAGATAACATGCTGAATGTTAAGGTTGGCGATATGCTGGTCTTGGATTCAGAAATTACTGAGCATGACGGCAGCTTCAATTTGCCAGTGCAGTACAATTTGGCGGAGAAGATGAAAGTCGGTGAGCCACTTTACATGTTTGACGGCAAGATCAGGACGGTTGTGCGAGAAATTGTTAGCCCAACTGCAATTCGCGTAGAAGTTCAGAACGACGGTTTTTTGATGAGCCGTAAGGGTTTGAATTTGCCAGACACAGATTTTGGTGGCGATATTCTTACTCAGAAAGATATTAACGATTTGGAATGGGGCGCAAGCCAAGATTTTGATTACGTTGCATTGAGCTTTATTCAAAAAGCTGATGATATTATTGATTTGCGTCGTCGATTGACAGACCTGGGCTCGACAGCCAATATTATTGCCAAGATTGAGACTAAGTCTGCCGTTGATCCAGAGAATTTGGAGGAAATCGTTAAGGCTAGTGACGGTATTATGGTCGCTCGTGGTGACTTGGCAGTGGAAGCTGGCGCAGAAATTGTCCCAGTTGTACAGCGTCGAATTATTGCCTTGTGTCGTAAATATTGCAAGCTAGTGATCGTTGCGACACAAATGATGGGCAGTATGGTTGACAATCCAGAGCCAAGTCGCGCTGAAGTTAGCGACGTTGCAAATGCCGTAATCCAAGGCGCTGACGTGGTTATGTTGTCTGACGAAACTGCCAATGGTAAATATCCTGTTGAGACCGTTCGTGCGATGCGCAAGACTATTATCTACACTCAAGAACACAGTGAAGTAATGTTGGTAGAAAAGGCTGAAATGCGTGAAAAAACTGACGCGATTTTAAGCTACACAGCAGCTCAATTGGCAAGGAGAATTAAGGCTCGAGCTATTATTGCGGAAACGCACACTGGTGCTACTGCAATTAACGTTGCCGCATATCGTCCGAACCTACCAATTGTTTGTGTAACCGAAGATGTGAAGACTGCGCAAAAATTAGCACTAAGGTACGCTTCTCGCCCATATGTTCGACCAAATGACCCAAATGCAGCAACTAAGCTAGCTGATGAGTTGAAACAAGAAGGCTATTTTGGTGCAGACCCAGTTACGGTTGTGCTTGTTAGTGGCCACAATCCAGAGCCAGGCAAAACTGACAATATTCAAGTCAAGACGCTGTCATAAGGAGAATTTGGGTGGGCAGAAAATTTCCGAAGCAAACAATTCGCGATGTTGATCTACGTGGAAAAACTATTCTTCTGCGAGCAGATTATAATGTGCCGCTAACAAAGCGCGGTCAGATTTCTGATGATCTAAGAGTTCGTGCTTCGCTGCCCACACTCCGATATTTGCTGGAGCAGAATTGCAAGATTGTTATCATGTCTCATCTGGGGCGACCAAAAGGTAAGGATCTTAAGTTTAGCTTGAAAGTTGTCGCAGATCACCTATCCAAGTTGCTGGGCTGTCCGGTAGAATTACTGGATGATTGCGTGGGTGAAGCCGTTCACCAAGCTGTTCGTCGCGCGCCACGAGGCAGTATTCTCATGTTGGAGAATTTGCGCTTTTATGATGAGGAGGAGGCTGATGATTTAACATTTGCCAAGTCAATTCAGCGCGCTGTCCGAGCGGATTATTTTGTGCAAGACGGATTTGCAGTTGCACACAGGGCACATGCCGGCACTCATGCGATTGCATTGTGTGTTCCAGGGCTAGCGGGATTACTATTAGAAAAAGAATATGTAACTATCACCGAGGCGATGAATAAGCCAAAACGTCCGTTGGTTGCGGTTATTGGCGGCGCGAAAGTTAGCGATAAAATATTACTGATTAAGCGTCTGATTAAAAAGGCGGATCGGATTTTAATTGGCGGCGCCATGTCAAACACGTTTTTACATTGTCGTGGATTTAATGTCGGCAAGAGCGTGTTCGAGTCGGGAATGGAAAAGGTTGTCGCGGAAATTTATGATTTGGCGGCGGCTAAGGTTGGCGCAGAGAACGTTGACGATTTTTTGGTATTGCCGATTGACGTGGCGGTTGCGTCAGAGATTTCTAAGGATTTTCCTCGTCAAGAAGTTAATATTGATAAAATAAAAAACTCAGATATGGCGCTGGATATCGGAAGTCAGACAATTGAGAAATTCACGAAAATACTGGCCGGCGCGAAGATGGTTATTTGGAACGGTCCGCTGGGTTATGCTGAAATTGATAATTTTGCAATCGGTTCAGCGCGAGTAGCGCTAGCTATTGCCCAAAATAAAGGGGTTGTTTCAATAGTTGGCGGCGGAGATACGGCTGATTTTATATTGAAATGGGACGGACATGACGGCGCCAATTTTACTCATGTTTCCACTGGCGGCGGAGCTAGTATGGCCTTGATGGCTGGTAAAAAATTGCCTGGAATTGAAAGTTTACTAGACGCATACGGTTTGAGGTGATAAACTAAGCATAAGGATTATCTCATGAGAAAAAAGTTAATCATCGGTAACTGGAAAATGAACTTCAATATGCAAGAGGCTAGCTTATATTTGCATAAGCTGATGAATACGCTGCCCTCGCATAGAGATGTTGAAGTGGTGCTGGCGCCTACTATTTTGACGCTGCAGAGTTTGAGTTTGCAAATTAATCGTCGAATCGCTAAGTTGGCAGCCCAGAATTGCTATTGGCGAGATTCGGGGGCGTACACGGGAGAAATTCCAGCGGCGCATCTTCGTGGAATTGCTGATTATGTGATAATTGGACATTCGGAGCGTCGCTATATTTTCATTGAAAGCGAAAAAGACATTCGACTGAAAGTTCAGGCGGCAATTCGAAATCGTATTCATCCGATTCTGTGTGTCGGTGAGACGATTCAAGAGAAGACTCTTGGTGAAACGAAGGATGTTCTGGCTGATCAATTGACTAGCGGTCTGGCCAACGTGACGGCGGACGAGCTGGATGAAGTAGTTATTGCATACGAGCCGGTTTGGGCGATCGGTACTGGCGACAGCGCTAAAGCGTCTGATGTAAAAAAAGCTACACAGATGATTCGACGACATATTTCTCATTTGTATGGTAAAAAAGCGGCGGAATCAGTTCGAGTTGTTTATGGTGGAAGTATTACTTCAATAAACGCCGCGGATTATTTGGCAATTGATGAACTTGATGGTTTATTGGTTGGGACAGCCAGTTTGGATGCATATCAATTTAAGGAGATAATCTCGAAAGCACATAAAGGTTAAAAAATAGGGGGCATATGACAGATATTGATTTTGATGAGTTGGATAGAGCGGTAAGCTCTCTTATGGATAAGCAGCGAGAAAAGGAAGCTCCAGTGGTGGCTAATGAAAATAATAGCGAGGTTTCTATGCCTGCGTCCGTAGAGGAAAAACCTGCATCAGAGAACTCTATTGGCACTAGCTTTGCACCTCCAGTAACTCCATTTACGCCTTCGTCTGTTGCTTCTACTCCTTTATCATCGATCTCTCAGCCTGAAGCAAAAAAAGAGCCTTCTAGCGATAATGCGACTCCTAAAGAGGTTGATAGCCCTACGAGCGAGAAAGTTACTGACGACTCAATAGCCAACAGGGCTCCTGGCATGGCTGCTAGCGAAGTCAAAGCTGTGCCAGTAATCGCGAGACGCTCGACTGGTCGTTTCATGGATGTTGTTAGACCTTCATCTGTTAGCGCTATCCAAAAACCTACCACTCCCGCTCCATCTCGAACTGGCACGACAATTCAGCCTTCACCTGATTTGGTGGACGTGATTAGCACAAATAATAGGCATTCTGCGGTAAGGAAAGAAATGTCTGATATAGTTTCTCAATCAGATGATTTTAGCGACACCCCTGATCTTAAGGACGTGCATAATGAATCTACTTTTGCGGAGATTGAAGATGTGCCTGCTGAGGAATTGTCGTTGACTGATAAGATAGCTCAATCATTAGCTGTAAGTAATAGCGAAGCTCCTGCTATACCGATGACTGCGCCGCTGGAGTCTCCGTTTATTGCTAATGTTGAAGTGGAGAAGCGACCGCTTGGTTCTGTTAACCAAACTATGACTAATTCTGAGATGAATGGCGATGAAGATGCGTCTATGTCTGCTGATTCTGAGGATATAAAATTGGAACATCAATATAATACCAATTTATCTAATTACAGCATGAGTGAAAATTCTTTGGGCGATGCACCCGACTCGCCAATGGATTTGAGTCCAGAAATTATAGCAATTGAGGAGGCTGGCGTTCCTGAAGATTCAGACGATAAAATATCTACCGATATTGACAGTTCTTTGATCGAGTCTTCCGAATTATCCGAAAAAGAAACTATGGATTCTGAGCCGGCACCGATGTTTGCCGCTGTATCTACGGAGGTCAAACCTTCAGCTGACAAAGAAAAGAAAAAATCTGGATTATTAATAGCGTTGCTTATTGTTCTATTTTTGGCAATTGGTATGGCTGGCGGCGCTGTTTCGTACTTTTTGCTGATAAAATAGATATATGTCTAAATTTACTGACGGATTAAATAGCGAGCAGGCTCGAGCGGTGACGCACGCTGATGGGTCACTGTTGATTTTGGCCGGAGCTGGATCTGGAAAGACTAAAACTCTAACTCATAGAATCGCTTATTTGATTGGCGAGTTGAAAATATTTCCTAGTCGAATATTGGCAGTTACATTTACTAATAAAGCTGCGAAGGAAATGCGTCAGCGATTGGCACAAATATTGGGTGAAGATCCTGAAAATCGGCAATTTATGCCGTGGATGGGAACTTTTCACAGTATTTGCGTGCGAATGTTGCGGATGGATGGTGAAAATATTGGTCTGAATAAGCGATTCTTAATTTACGATACCGATGATCAAATAAGCTTGATGAAGCAAATTATGAAGGCTCGCGGCTTGACTGATAAAGACATTAAACCTCGAGCTGTACTTTCGACTATTTCGAACGCTAAAAATGAGATGAGAAATGCTGAGGATTTTTCTGCTTCGACTCGCGGCCCAAGAGAGCAAAAAATAGCTGAATTGTTTTTTGCTTATGAAAAAGCCCTGAAAGATGCTTCGGCGTTGGATTTTGACGATTTATTGATAAAAACCGTGGAATTATTGAGAAATAAGCCGGACATTCGTCATAAATGGCAGCAGCAATTCGAGCATATTCTGATTGACGAGTATCAGGACACGAATGCGGTGCAGTATGCGCTAATTAAGTTGCTGGTGAATTCGCGTCGTGATTTATGCGTGGTTGGTGATGATGCCCAGTCGATTTATAGTTTTCGCGGGGCTGATTATACTAACATTCTCAATTTTGAGCGTGATTTTCCAGGTACGACAGTAGTTAAGTTGGAGCAAAATTATCGTTCGACTGGCGCGATTTTGAATATGGCAAATGCGCTGATTAGCCATAATATTCATAGAACTGATAAAAATTTATGGACGGCGAATGGCGACGGTGTTGAGCCGAAATTATGGCAATTATACAATGAATCTGAGGAGGCTTTGGCGATTGCGAATGAGATTCAGGCGCAAATTGCGAACGGTCGTCAATATGGCGACGTGGCGGTGTTGTACCGAACGAACGCACAAAGTTACGCAATTGAGCGAGCCTTGCGTCAGAGTTATATTCCGTATAAAATCGTCGGTGGTCTGCGATTTTTGGATCGAGCGGTCGTTAAGGATCTATTGGCATATCTGCGATTGTTGTATCAGCCGAGTGATCGAGTTAGTTTTTTGCGAATTGTGAATACGCCAAAACGTGGCGTTGGCGCAGTGAGTATTTCTAAGTTTTTGGACTGGAATGACGCGTCAGGGAAGGACATAATTAGCGGGTTGCTGGCGGTTGAGGAGGCGGATACTTTGACGGCGCGTGCAAAACGTCCGTTGCTAGAGTTTGGTCAAAAACTGCACGATTTGCAGCAGGAAATTGACGGATCTCCAGCCGAACTGATTGAAAAAATCATGAAAAGTACTGGCTATGAAGATTTTATAAACGATGGAACGCCGCAAGCTGAGGAGCGAATGGAAAATATCGGCGTGCTTTTGTCAGAGGCGAAGACTTACGTTGACGTGGCGACGTTTTTGGAAGAGATGGCTTTGATGTCTTCGACGGACACAACTGCCGATCAGCAAGTAACGCTCATGACGCTTCATGCGGCTAAAGGTTTGGAGTTCCCGGTGGTTTTTCTGGCGGGACTGGAAGAGGGGATTTTGCCGCACGCAAGAGTGTTTGATAGCGGCAACGCTGATGACGTAGAAGAAGAGCGCAGGTTGTGTTATGTTGGCGTAACTCGGGCGAGGGAAGAATTGTTCGTTAGTTGTGCCAGCTCTCGGACGCAATTTGGTCAGATTGGCTATAACATGCCATCGAGGTTTTTGGACGAAATGGGCTTGATGGCTGGTGGTGTTGATAGACCAGCTCAGCCGATGATAGAGCCTGATTTTTATTCGGAAGATATTGGTTTGGAAGTTGGCGATCGAGTTCGCAGTCCGAGTTTTGGTTCGGGAGAAATTATTGATAGCGAAGGGCTGAGTGTTACGGTTCAGTTTGACAATGGAAATATTAAGAAATTGAACGTTGAGTTCGCGCGCTTGGAGAAAATTTGATATAATAAGAATACCTACATTGTGGGTGTGAACTTATGGGTATAAGATTACAAGCAAAACACTATTCTAAGAAAATTACGTTCGTTTCTGGCGCGATATTGATGCTGGTTGGCGGTTTATTTTTTGTCAATCAAGCGTTGGCTGACGCTACTAAGCCGGCAACTAAGGCTGGCGAAAAGTTGGTGACGATTTACGACAGAGGCGCAGAAAAGACGATTGTTACAAAAGCGAGGACGATTCGCGAGGCTTTGAAATTGGCTAAGTTTTCTATTGATGAACGCCAAGACGTAGTCGAGCCGAGCCTTGATTCGGAGATGGTGGCAGAGAAGTACAATATTAACATTTTTCGCGCTCGCCCAATAACAATTGTCGATGGAAATAAGCGTCTAAAGGTAACTACTGCCGAGCAGACGCCGGCTTTGATTGCGAAGGTTGCTGGAATCGAAGTTTTTGAAGAGGACAAAACTACTCTATCCAATTCCGATAATATGGCGGTTGATGGCGCAAACATGGTGATGAAAATTGACAGAGCTTCGATAGTTAATTTTGTACTTTATGGTAAAGAATCTGTCATTCGTACACATGCTAAGACGGTTGGCGAGCTATTAAAAGAGAAAAATATCGACCCAAAGAAAGATGATACGCTGTCCGTGGATCGTTCGGTGAAAATTATTCCTGGAATGAAAATTGAGCTTTGGCGTAATGGCAAGCAAACTATAACCGCAGAAGAAGATGTGAAATTTGAGGTTGAAAAAGTTCAAGACGCGAATCGAGATTCGGGATATCGCGAAGTAAAACAAGCGGGCGAGAACGGTAAGAAAAATGTCACTTATGAAGTTGAGATGAAGAACGGTGTGGAGGTGAGCCGCAAGGAAATCGCTAGCGTTGTGACAAAAGAGTCAAAGAAGCAGATTGAGATTGTGGGGACGAAAGTTAGCCTACCTTCTGGATCTCATTCGGATTGGATGTCTGCGGCTGGTATTAGCCCTGATGATTATGGCTATGTGAACTTCATTTTTACGAAAGAGTCAACTTGGCGAACGACGGCTAGGTATGGGCAATATGCTGGGCTCGGTCAGACGAATATAGATAAGCTTTCTCAGGCTTGTCCAAACTGGCAAAGTGATCCAGTCTGTCAGATTAGAGTTTTCAATGATTATGCCGTGAGTAGATATGGTAGTTGGGCTGGAGCTTACGACGCGTGGAATCGCCAAAAATGGTGGTAGACTAATGCTGGTGGCGTAAGTTGGCTGTAGTCTATAGATAAAAAGTGCTTAATTTGGTATAATTTATTTGACTAGGTTTACAAGTCATTATATGATTATGCGCGCAAAAGGTTTATTTTTTGGAAAAATTATTGGATTAGCCGTGTTAGTTGCGATTGCGACTCCAATGATTTCGTTTGCTGACGGAAAGACTTCTGGTGAACATTTGGTTCGTATTTATGATCGCGGTGAAGAAAAGACCATTATCACAAATGCATTGACCGTTCGGCAGGCCTTGCGTGCGGCTAAGATTACGATTGACGAAAAGATTGACGCGGTTGAGCCAAATATTGATATGGAATTGACGGGTGCAAAATACCAGGTCAATATTTTCCGCGCTCGCCCAATAACAATCGTCGATGGAAATAAACGTCTAAAAATAACTACCGCCGAGCAGACGCCGGCTTTAATTGCGAAGGCTGCCGGACTGACTTTGTACCGCGAAGATAAGACGCATTTTACGAATTCCGACGATCTTTTGGTGAACGGTGTGGGTCTGGTAATGAAGATTGATCGATCAAAACAGCGAACGATAACTGAAGAAGTTGATATTAATTTTGAGATTGAGCAGATTAAGGACGATTCTCAGCCGATTGGATTTAAGAGTGTTAAGCAGCTTGGGGAAAAAGGTGTGCGGAAGGTGACTTATCAGATTGAAGTAGAGAATGAGCGCGAGATTAGTCGTAAGGAAGTTGCTAGCGAAATCACAAAGCAGCCAAAGAAGCAGATTGAAATAATTGGCACGAAGCCTAAAAATCCATTGACGAAAAGTAAGGGCGCGCAGATATTTACCGACTCCAAGGGCGTAGCGCATCGTGAAACGTATTATGACTTGCCGATGAATATTGTGATAAAAGCTTGCGGTAGCGGCGGTACTTATACAGTGCGGGCGGATGGTGCGAAGGTCGATAAGGACGGCTATATTTTGGTGGCGGCCAATTATGGCAATTATCCACGATGTTCGGTGGTTGAGACCAGCATGGGCCCGGGCAAGGTTTATGATACCGGTGGATTTGCAGCCAAACATCCGCACGGATTCGACTTAGCGACCGACTGGACGAATGGAGATGGGCGCTAAATGACTTCTTCTCGTGGACCAAAAAAATCGCTTGGACAGCATTGGCTGAAGGATCCGGAGATTTTAGCGGATATTGCTGAAGCGGCCGAATTGACGGGTGATGATGTCGTATTGGAGATCGGCCCGGGGCTGGGTACTTTGACTAGTCGCTTGTTGGCTCGGGCTAATTCGGTGACCGCTGTGGAGTTTGACGCGGATTTGGCGCGAAAATTACCAGGGCAATTTCCTGGGAAAAAATTAACTGTCGTAAATCAAGATATATTGCAATTTGACCTGAACCAATTGCCAAAAAATTACAAAGTCGTAGCTAACGTCCCGTATTACATTACCAGCAAAATTGTTGAGAAATTGATGACTGCGGAAAATAAGCCGAGCATTGCGGTACTATTGGTGCAAAAAGAAGTTGCCGAGCGAATTGCGGCAGAGGCTGGAAATATGAGTATTCTGTCTGTGAGCGTTCAGATTTTCGCCGAAGTGGAGTTGGATATTGAAGTTCCTAGGCAGTTTTTTACGCCACCGCCGAAAGTTGACTCGCAGGTTGTAGTTTTGAGGACTCGCGACAATCCGTTAATCACCTCAGAAGATCAGAGAGATTTTTTCCGCATTGTTAAGGCTGGATTTTCTGCTAAGCGTAAGAAATTACGCTCTAGCTTGAGTGGTGGTTTGGGGATTGATAAAAGTGTGGCGGAAGAATTGCTGAAAAATGCAGGAATTTCACCAGATGCTCGCGCTGAAGATTTGGCGATTGAAGATTGGAAGAGACTACTGAAAGGGTGACGGAATTTATAATTATTTAAAGACAGGTGACAATATCAAAAAAATAAGAACGACTCAGAGGTTTTAAACTGAGTCGTTCTTTACGCTAAAAGACTGAATTAATCTATCAAATTATCGTGCTTTAAATCTTTAACAGCGTTGGTAGCTTCTTCTTTGGTGAACCCCCATCCGTCGACAAGAGATTTTATTAAATCGCTTCTGCTGTATTTTATATTTTTTAGAGTATCTATAGCACGCAGCTTTGCTCGCTCGGTGTAATTAATATCATATTCTTCTAATACTTCACGGATGTATGATTCTGAATCCTTCATCTCTTGATCGCGGGCTATACTGATTATTATGGATTTTTTTGAAAGCATACCATTATAGTTACTGCTTGTGGTGTAATTTTTCTCAATAAGATTACGTATGCTGATCTTGAAGTCATAATTCAGACGCTGTAAACCTTCTTCTGCCTCTTCCTTAGTGAATTTATCGGTCCCTTGTAAGTGTCTTAGGATGAAATTTCTTGAGATGGTGGGTTTCTGTCCTGATAGCATATCGCTGGCTTTTAGTTGAGCGTTATGTGCAAAGTCAATCTTTACTGTATTAAGGGCATTGTCTATTTCTTCTTTAGTAAATCCTTGCAAGGTGAGAAGATCTTCATAGTTTACTTTTGATGTATGGTTGTAGGAATCTAGGGCTTTTAGAGCCTTTATAGCCTGCATCTGGAACATCTTAGCAACGTCGATTTCATGGTTTAGCTCATCAAGCGCTTTTTCAACCTCTTCCTTTGAGAATCTAAAATCACCTTTAGGTCCCGTATTGGTAAATCTTTCCATTAATCGACTTTTGGAAGTCCATGCGTGAGGGTCTTTATTTATATCGGCTGATGGCATGAAAAATTTTATTGCTCTTTTTGCGTTATTGATGGGATTGTAATTTGGATATATTATCTCTAGTAATTGGAGTGCTGCAGTGTAGTCTAGTTTGTAGTAGGTTGAAATGAAGTGTGCAGCTGCAAACTTAGAGTATATGGCGTTATCTAGGTTTTGATATTTAGCTTTCTCTGCTAATTCTCTTGAAAACCTCTTGTCCCATTTTCCGTCGCTTCCAACTACATAGTTGTCTGGTGTGACGGTATTCTTTAACATATCGCCATTTTTACCGACGTAGTAGTCGCCGACCCACTGGTCGTGTAGCATGTGACCTTTAGTGTCGAAGTAGTACCACTTGTCTCCGATCATCTTCCAGGTGTTTTCTGTCATATGACCGCTGGTATTAAAGTAATACCAATGTCCGTTTATATATTCCCATTTACTGTGAATGATATATCCGCGCCCATCGAAGTAGTACCATTTGTCGCCAATCCTCTCCCATTTGCTCTTTGGGTAGCTGCCGTCCGAATTTCTATACCACCATCCGATTGAGTCTTTGCGCCAATCTCCGCCTGCTGCATGGGTTATTGTAGGTGTGCTTGCTGTGACTATGGTGGCGCTTACGATCATTGCCGCCACTAAGCTTTTTAAAATTTTCTTCACAATCTCCTCCTATTAAGTATTGTTTCAATTTTTATTATAACATACTATGATTGACATTTACGCCAGTGGCGGCGCTCTGTTGAATCTGTTATAATTTCTTTATGACTAAGAAACACGCTTACATCACTACTGCTATTCCTTACGTAAACGGCTTGCCGCACATTGGGCATGCTATGGATTATATGTTGGCAGACGTGTGGGCGCGATATTCCAGACAGAACGGGCGTGAAGTTCGTTTTCAAGCTGGTGTAGATGAGCATGGCAATAAAATTGCCGCCAAAGCTGCCAGCCAAAATCAAACCCCTCAAGAATACGTCGATCAAACGCACGTCAATTTTAAGAAGATGATTAATGAGCTGAATATCTCAGTGACGGATTTTATTCGAACAACTGACGCGCATCACGTTGCTGCGGTGCAATATATTTGGCAGAAACTCGTTGAGGCTGGTTACATTTACAAAGGTTCGTATGAAGGCTGGTATTGTCAGGGGTGCGAAGCTTTCGTTACGGATAAAGAAGCTGCCGATAATAATGGGGTTTGTCCAGATCACCAAACTCCGTATCAGCGCTTGAGTGAGGAAAATTATTATTTTAAAACCAGTGCTTTTTCGGACAATATTCGTCAGGCGATTGAGTCAAATAAAATGAGAATCGTGCCTGAATTCCGTAAAAAAGAGTTTTTGGAATTGATGAAAGATGGCTTGAAAGATGTGTCGGTTTCTCGTCCGCGTAAAAATCTTAGCTGGGGCGTGCCGGTTCCTGGTGATGATAATCAAGTCATGTACGTTTGGTTGGATGCTCTGAGTAATTACATTACGGTTATTGGTTATCCTGATCGTCCAGAAGAGTGGCAATCTTTTTGGCCGGCTGACGTGCAAGTCATCGGTAAGGATATTCTCCGTTTCCACGCTGGTATTTGGCCAGCAATGCTCATGGCGCTAGATTTACCGCTTCCGAAGGTTCTGCTTGTTCATGGATTTATCAATTCTGGCGGAATGAAAATGGCAAAGAGTCTCGGAAATGGTGTTGGTCCGACTGACATTATTCCAGATTACGGCGCTGAGGCGTTTCGATATTATTTCTTGCGCCACGTACCGACGCAAGATGACGGCGACTTTACTTGGGAAAAGTTTGAAGCTGCGTATAATGGTGAGCTTGGCAATGATTTGGGCAATTTGGTTCAGCGAGTCGCTAAAATGGTGCAGAGTTATCAAGCGGGCGTTATTGGTGACGCTCCACAATCAGAGCACGACATGGGGCCGTATCGTCAGGCAATGGAAAGTTATATGTTCGATCAAGCAATGGACGAAATTTGGCTAATTGTTCGCTCTTTGAATCAATATATTGAGCGAGTTCAGCCTTGGCAAGTTGCTAAAAATCGCGATAAAGATCCAGAAGCAGAGTCACATTTGAGTGAGATTTTGGCGCACGCTTGTGGCACATTATTGCAAGTGTCTGACATGCTTCGTCCATTTATGCCGCAAACTGCCGAAAAAATTCATGATATGTTTGCTAGTGGTGTTGTGCCATCAGAATTGATGCCTTTGTTCCCGCGCAAATATATTCACACGCCAGATCTACGCGCTCCGAAAACAGAATCTCAGGTTAAATAGTTTATGATTGAGGCTGATAAGAAAAGTGCGACTGATGGTTTACGTCTGATAGATTCGCATTGTCATTTGCACGATACGGAATTTTTTACGGACAATCGCGAGCAATTTTACAAAGAAACGGTCGAGGCGAATATTGGCATGATTTGTGTCGGTACTGACCAGCGAAGTAGCCGCCAAGCTGTGGAATTTGCCGCGAATCATGAGTTTACTTGGGCGGCAATTGGTGTTCATCCGCACGATACGAAAGATGGCTGGGAAGATGTCAAAACTTTGCTGGAAAATAAGACGGAAAATTCTCCGATTGTGGCAATTGGTGAGATTGGACTTGATTATTATTACAATAACAGTCCGCGGGAAATGCAAATTGAAGGCTTGGAAGCGCAGCTTCAAATGGCGATTGATTACAATTTGCCAGTAAGTTTTCATGTTCGCGATGGTGCGAAGGATCAGCCATCAGTTTGGGGTGATTTTTGGCCAATTTTTGACAATTTTCACGGGCTTCGCGGCGTGTTGCATAGTTTTACAGATACGCGTGAAAATTTGGAAAAAGGTTTTTCGCGAAATTTGTACGTTGGACTTAATGGAATTAGTACATTCACAAAGGATCAATTGCAGAAAGAATTGTTCGCTTCAATTCCGCTGGAGCGATTATTGCTAGAAACTGACGCGCCATTCTTGACACCAGCGCCGTTTCGTGGTAATATAAACAAGCCAGAATATGTGAGATTGGTGGCTGAACATTGGGCAAAGCAGCGAAATATTGATTTTGATGTTTTAAGCCAAGCTACTCTTCACAACACAAAAGAACTTTTTGGCATTTGAAAGTGGAGAAAATGAATAGTACGCCGGAATGTGTTACAAAAACACCTGAAATTGAATCTCGCAAAAAAGAAGCTCGCGAAAAACTTGCCGCTATTTTTTCTGACGCCGAGCAACGCGATAACTCTAAGGTGAACCCTGAATTGGGGAAGACTGCGATTGATATTAAGATGGACTTTGCTGATAATGGGGCGGTTGATTTCTGTAATCAAGCACTTGGTAGCTATGGAAAAAGTCTTGACTACATTAACAACAGTCCGCTTGAAACTGTGCAGGCAATCGGTAATTCACTCCAACGCTTACGTGAATATAAAACCAAGGAGATCTGCGAGTGACTAAGCTTTTGAAAAAAGTACGGAGTTTGGTTTTTGCTGATGATAGTGACGCGGTGTCTTTGTTGAAATTCCGTAAAAAAGATCGTCCATTAAAGAAATTTACCGAGCGCGAACTAATCCAATTGGAAAGTGAAATTGGCGCAACAATTTTTGGCGAGAAGCCGGCGTATGTTGCGCGACGAGAATTTTTTAATTTAGATAAAGATACCTGGATTTGGTATGAAGAAGTTGCTGACGGTAAGGGTGGTCGGCAAGAATTGACGACGCGTTATGAAGTGCAACCAAAGGGAATTTTGAAGATTCAGCCGAATTATAGATATAGCTATTTGGAGGGCGACGAGCTTCAGAATTTTGTCTTGGCAACTAAGGAATATTACGAGCGAGTTTCTCGACAATTGTATAAGAAAGATCCGCAAACCGGTCGGCCGCTTTGATATAATAAAAAAGTGAATAAAGACTATATCTATCTTGATCATGCTGCTGCTACGCCAATGGATCCGTTGGTGATTGATGCGATGTTGCCATATTTTTCTGAAAAGTTTTTCAATCCGTCTAGTCCGTACGCTCCAGCAATATTTACAAAGCGTGAATATCAAGACGCGAAGGCTCGGCTGGCGCGCTGCTTGGGTGTGATGGCTGATGAATTGATAATGACGGCTGGAGCAACTGAGTCTGTCAATTTGGCGTTTAATGCAGCAAATGGCGTAAGTTTAATTTCGGCAATTGAGCATGATTCGGTGATTAATTCCGCAAAAGCGCGTTCGGAAGTGAAGCTAATTCCGCCAATGAAAAATGGACGAATAGACCCGAATGTGGTTAAAAAAATGTTAACGCCAGACATTGGATTTGTTAGTGTTGCGCTGGTGAATCATGAGCTGGGCTACATCCAGCCAATTGAAGAAATTGCGGAAATCGTAAAAGCCGAGCGACTTAGGCGCCAAGAAAATAATGAATCTTTGCCGTTGATTTTTCATACAGACGCTTCGCAGGCGGCGGCTTTAATTGACGTGAAGATTAAAAGGCTGTGCGTTGATTTATTGACATTATCTGCGGCGAAAGTTTACGGTCCAAAGCAAGTTGGTTTATTGTGGGTGCGACCTGGCGTTACGTTGAAAGCGAATATTTTTGGTGGCGGTCAAGAATTGGGGTTGCGCAGCGGAACTGAAAATGTTGCTGGCGTGGTTGGGTTTGCGACTGCTTTGGAATTGGCACAAAAACGACGTTCTGCTGAAGTGAAGCGACTGCGAAAGTTGCGGGAAAATTTGGTAAAAGATTTGAGGCAAGCTTTTCCTGATGTGTTGATATCATCAGATATGAAAAAAAGTTTGGTGAGTTTTTTGAATATATCATTTCCTGGAGTTGATGCTGAAAGATTGGTGTTTTTGTTAGAATCTCGTGGAGTTCTAGTGGCTACGGGTAGTGCTTGCGCGGCTAATTCTGGAACGCGTTCTCATGTACTAGCGAGTGTTGGTCTGAGCGAATCAGAGATTGACGGAAGTCTAAGGCTTACCTTAGGCAAGTTGAACAATGATGAGAATATAAAGCGAGCTGGCGAATTTATCATCGAAGCTGTGCAAGCGGAAATGAAGAGGACTCGTCGATGATCCATAAACTAGTTGGCTTGATGATTTTTGCTGCTTTGGTGATTTTTGGACTTAGCACATATTTGTCGCCGAATGATTTGGGAAAATGTCAAGGCGTGGGCGAAGGCGATTGCCGTAGGGCTGATGCAATAGTTGTTGTCAGCGGTGGTGATACGAATGCGCGAACCGACGAGGCTATTAAACTATATAAAGAAGGCTGGGCGCCGTTGATTGTTGTGTCGGGTGCGGCGGCCGATAAGACTGGTCCGTCCAACGCTAAAGCTATGTACCAGCGAGCGATTAATAGCGGCGTTCCTGAGAAAGCCATTGTTATGGACGAGTCTTCCGAGACGACCAGGCAAAACGCCACTGAAGTGAAGAAAATTGTCGATTCGCGAAAAATTGAAGATGTGATTTTGGTGACGAGTGGTTATCATATGCGTCGTGCGCAACTCGAATTTTCAGCGCAGTTTAATAACGTCAAAATCCGTAGTCATCCTGTTGCTTCTGATAAAAACTGGAGCTCGTGGTGGTGGTTAACGCCGTGGGGCTGGTGGTTGGCAATGGGTGAATTAATGAGAATTGGGCTATTCGCCCTGGGGCTGTCCAGATGAGTAAGAAAGTTTTTGTTGGAATGTCGGGCGGCGTAGATTCTTCTGTGGCTGCGGCACTTTTAGTTGAGCAGGGCTATGACGTAACGGGTGTTTATATGAAAAACTGGTCGGAAGATCTTCCTGGAATGCATTGTCCGTGGGCGGAAGATGTTGCTGACGCCAAGCGTGTGGCGGTTGGCTTGGGCATTGATTTTCGAGTTTTTGATTTCCAGAAAGAATATAAGCAAAACGTTGTCGATTATATGATTCGCGAATATCAAGCAGGTCGCACGCCAAACCCAGATATTATGTGTAATCAAGAAGTGAAGTTTAAGATATTTTTGAAGGCTTCGTTGGCGGCTGGAGCGGATTATATCGCGACAGGGCATTATGCGCGCGTTGCCCATGAATCGTCTTCGTCAGCCAAATTATTACGCGCTCGTGATGATAATAAAGACCAAACATATTTCTTATATCGAGTGACTTCGGAGGCTTTGTCAAAAACCATATTTCCGCTGGGCGATTTTACTAAGGCGGAAGTTCGCGAAATGGCAAAAGAGCGCGGTTTGTGGACGGCTAGCAAAAAGGAATCAATGGGAATCTGTTTTGTTGGGCAAGTTGGAATTCGTGAGTTTTTGTCGGAATATGTTAAAACTGCGCCAGGAAATATTATTGATCAGCAGACGGGATTTGTCGTCGGTAAACATGACGGCGCAATTTTTTATACGCTTGGTCAGCGTCATGGGCTGAACGTCGGCGGTGGATTACCTTATTATGTTGTAGGCAAGGATATGGAGAAAAATGAAGTTTACGTGTCGCGCTCAATTGACAATGAAAGCTTGTGGCGAAAAGAACTTAGATTGGCGGATATTCATTGGATTAATCAAGTACCACACAAAGATAAAAATGTGCAGGTTCGGTTGCGTCATCGAGGCACTTTATTCGACGCGAAAATTGACGGAGATATTGTGCACCTTTCTGCTCCGGAGCGTGCCGTAGCCGCGGGTCAATCGGCGGTAATATATGACGGCGATGAATGTTTGGGTGGCGGAATCGTGAAAACAGATTGACGTTATAGGAAAAATAGTGTAAACTGTTCTAAAGTAAGGAATAATAAAACGTAGAGTTAAAGGAAGAATTAATTTTATGCTAGCAATTCGTTTGCAACGTTTGGGTCGCAAAGGTTATCCAGTATATCGCTTGGCGGTACAAGAAGCACATCGTCATCCATCAAGCGGTCGTGTAGTCGCTTATGTCGGTAGCTACAACCCACACACTAAAGAATCAAATATCCAAGTTGAATTGGCTCAGAAATATTTGGACAATGGCGCACAGCCAACACCACGCGTAGTTAAATTATTGAAAGAAGCTGGCGTTAAATTGCCAAAGTGGGTTAAGGAAGTCTCAGCTGACAAGCACAAAGCCATCCGCAATCCAGAAAAGCTTCGCAAGAATCAACCAAAAGAAGAGCCAGCTGAAGAAGTAGCTGAATAATCTGTTGAGATTGGCGATTTGGCCTATAAACCCCATCTGTAAGGTGGGGTTATTTTATGGTATAATAACACTCATGAATGCCCAAAAAATACGTAGTAAATATCTTGAATTTTATAAAAAACAAGGTCACGCCGTTGTTGAGCGTGCGCCGTTGATTTTAACTAATGACCCGACGACTTTATTTACGGGCGCCGGAATGCAGCCGATGATTCCGTACTTGCTTGGTGAGGCGCACCCCGAAGGTAAGAGAATTGCCGATTCTCAAACGTGTTTGCGAGCGCAGGACATTGACGACATTGGCGATAATCGCCATACAACGTTTTTTGAGATGCTTGGAAACTGGAGTTTGGGCGACTATTTTAAGGAAGAGCAAATTGGCTGGATGTGGACGTTTTTGACTGAGGAAATTGGTCTTGATCCGCAGAGATTGTATGTAACGTGTTTTATTGGTGCGCCGGAATATAATATTGAGAAAGATGTTGAAGCGGCTAAATTGTGGCAGAAAAAGTTTGCAGAAAAGGGCATCGATGCAAAAATGGCGGACATCGGTAGCGAAGAGCAGGGCGCGGCACGTGGTGTAAATCCAGGTGAAAGAATTTTCTTTTATGACGGCAGTAAAAACTGGTGGAGTCGTAATGGCGGTCCAGAAACTACTCCGATTGGTGATCCGTGTGGTCCAGATAGTGAGATGTTTTATGAGTTTGATTTCATTGAGCACGATCCAAAATTTGGTGAAAATTGTCATCCGAACTGTGATTGTGGTCGATTTATGGAGATCGGCAATAACGTATTTATGGCGTATAAAAAAGTTGCCGAGGGAAAATTTGAGCCACTTGATAAGCCAAATATTGACCATGGATCTGGACTTGAGCGAATTGCGGCTGCAGTAAATAATGATCCTGACGTCTTTAAGATTAGCTTGCTCTGGCCGATTATTGAAAAGCTGCAAGATCTGAGTGGCAAGGATTACACTTCACACACCGAAAGTATGCGAGTGATCGCTGACCATTTGAGGGCTGCGACGTTTATGGCTGTTGATGGGTGTGCACCAAGTAATAAAGAGCAGGGCTATGTAATGCGTCGTCTGCTCCGTCGGGCAATTCGCTATAGTTTTGACTTGGGTATCGAGCAGAATTTCCTGCAAGAAGTTGTGCCGACGATTGCTGATTTGTACGAAGCTGATTTTCCAGAGGTGAAGAATAATCGCGATAATATAATTGCTGTTCTCGTTAAGGAAGAAAAAGCTTTTCGTCAGACTTTGAGAAAAGGTTTGCGACAAATGCAGCGCTACATTGACGATGGCTTGACTGGTGAAGAATTGTTCACTTTGTACGATACTTTCGGTTTCCCGGTGGAGCTCAGTACGGAAGAGGCGTATAAACAAGGAATTAAACTTTCGGACAATTGGCGCGATGAATTTACCGCGAAAATGAATGAGCAGAGGCAGCGCTCTAAGACGGCTCGCAAGGGGCAATTTAGCGGCGGTTTGGAAGGTCATGACTCTATTCATCTGAAATATCACACGGCGACACATTTGTTGGGTGCGGCGTTGCGTAAGGTTTTGAATGCGCCAGATTTACAGCAGCACGGAAGCAATATTACTGCCGATCGATTGCGCTTTGATTTTAATCACGATAAATTGACGCCAGAAGAAAAACAGGCGGTCGAAGATCAGATTAATGCTTGGATTGATGAAGATTTGCCAGTTAGTTTTGCTGTTTATCCAACAGGCGAGGCATTGAGCATGGGTGCAATTGGCGCGTTTGGTGAGCGTTACGGCGACGAAGTTAAGGTGTATTCTATTGGCAAGGATGATAACATTGTTAGCTTTGAAGTTTGCGGCGGTCCGCACGTCGAGCACACTGGAGTTTTGGCTGAAGATGGCAAGCGATTCAAAATCACCAAAGAAGAATCTAGTTCGGCTGGAATTCGTCGAATCAAGGCTGTCTTAAGATAGATAATTAACTGTTGCTCTAAAATCACAAGCGTTATATAATATTTATTATATGGCATTGAAAGACATGTTGAAGAAGTCTGATAAAGATAGTCGCGAACTATTGGTTAGCTTAGATATTGGTACGGAGGTGGTTAAGGCGTTAATCGCTGAAGTTAAAGACGACGAGCTGAAGATTATTGGCGTTGGTCGAAAACAGCAGGAAATGGGCGATATGCACAGCGGTGCGATTGCTGATATTGCTGGGGTTGTGGCGAATTGCGAGGAGGCTCTGTCTGAAGCTGAAGATCAAGCTGGCGTTCAGGGTAAGCGGGTTGTTATTGGTATTGCGGGTGAACTGGTCAAAGGTGTTACGAATACTATTCGCTATCGCAGACCACAGCCAAATAAGCCACTAGACATTGCCGAGATGGAATTTATCATTGAGAAAGTCCAGGAGCGAGCTCAGGGAAAAGCTCAGGCTCAAATTGCACTAGAAACTGGCAATGAAGATGTTGAGGTGAAATTGGTCAACTCGGCGCTGGTGAGTATTCATATTGATGGCTATAAAGTTTCGAACCCGATTAGTTTTCAGGGGCGAGATGTGGCGGTGCAGATTTACACGGCGTTTGCTCCGATGGTTCATATTGGCGCGCTGGAGAAGGTTGCGGACGAGCTTGCTCTGGATCTGGTGGCTGTGGCTGCCGAGCCATTTGCGGTGAGTAGGAGCGTTTTGGGATCGGACACGGATAGCAATTTCACGGCGATTCTAGCGGACATTGGTGGCGGTACGACGGATATTGCAGTTGTTAATGACGGCGGAGTCGAAGGTACAAAAATGTTTGGCATTGGTGGACGAAGTTTCACTAGAACTATTGCGGCCGACCTGGATTTGAGCTTCAAAGATGCAGAAAAACTGAAGTTGAATATTGATAATGAGAATTTGAAGCCTAGCGTAAAGAAAAAAGTTGACGCGGCGATCGACAAGACTTTGGAAGTTTGGCTATCAGGCGTTGAATTGGCGCTGAGCGATTTTGATAATGTCGATTATTTGCCGAATAGGATTTTACTGTGTGGTGGCGGATCGAGCCTAAAGAAAATTACTGAAGCTCTGAAAACTCGACGCTGGCCAGAGGATTTGCCTTTTACTAAGAAACCAGTAGTTCAATATATCAATCCTAGTGATATTACAGGAATAGTTGACGAAACCGGAGACATTAGCGATCACACATTTGTAACCGCAATGGGCTTGTTGCGAGTTGGATATGATACAATTATCGGTAGTCAAGACGGTAATAGTTTAGTTGAAAAAGTAAATAGGTTGTTAAAGATTTAAAATGAATAAAGACGTTATTTATATCGATGTAGAAGACGACATTACGACGATAATTAGTAAGATTAAGGCGTCGAAAGAGAGAATTATTGCGTTAGTACCGCCTCGAAGAATTGGCGTTTTACAGAGTGCAGTCAATATTCGATTACTAGCTCGAGCGGCAACTTCGGCAGATAAGAGAATTGTATTAATCACGAATGATTCGGTTTTGGCTGGATTGGCGGCAACGGCGAAAATTCCTATTGCAAAAACACTTCAGAGTAAGCCAGAAATTGCGGAGATTCCAGTTCTGAAAGTTGATGACGACAATGATGTGATTGATGGCGGCAAACTGGCGGTTGGGGATATGGCGGATTCTGCGAAAAGATCAAAGAAATCCGATGAAGACTCTGCTGTAGATAATGTTATAGCTGACGCAAACAAGAAGGAGTCTAAGGGGTTGGATTCTCTGAAAAAGATGGTTAAAAAACCAAAAGTCCCTGATTTTAATACATTCCGTAAGAAGTTCTTATTGATAGGCAGCAGTACCTTACTTTTGATTATATTTTTGGTTTGGGCAATTTGGTTTGCTCCACATGCCACGGTCATTATTTCAGCAAAGACTACTAGTATGACAGTCAGTGATACCGTCAGCTTGAATGAAACAGCCACTACAAGCGCGAAATCTAATGTCATTAAGTCTGTGAAAAAGGAGCTGGCTAAAGAGGTTAGTGTTGAATTTTCTGCTACGGGCAAGAAGAATGTCGGAGAAAAAGCTACCGGAGTGGTTGTCTTCAGTAATTCGTCGTCAAGTAGTGTGACTATTTCAGCTGGCACAATCTTGAAAAATAGTGGGCTATCTTATACTTTGAATTCTTCTGTGACTATCCCAGGTGCTACGTTGAGTTGGAGCTGTCCAGGATATAAATGTCCGGGATCTGCTTCTGGGTCTATTACCGCCAGTGAGGGCGGGGCTCAGTATAATGCAGCAACTGGCAGTATGAGTATTTCGGTTGATGATATTTCTGCGTCGCTACGGTCTGCTACTAGCGGCGGCACTGATAAAACTGCGACGGTTGTGACGGCTAGTGATATAGAATCGGCAAAAAGCAAGCTGAGCGAAAAGAAGATTGATGGATTAAAAGAGCAGTTGTTGTCATCATTCGGCGATTCGGCAACGGTTATAACAGAAAGCTATGTTGAAAATCGATCAGATCCTAGCTCGAGCGTGGCCGTGGATGGCGAGGCGACTGGAGCTGTAACTCTGAAATCTACAATTACCGCCAGCGCGTTGGCTATTGATAAGAGTGAGCTAAAGAACTTTGTGGAAGCAAAGCTTAAAGAGGAGATTTCTGGCAAGAAGTCGCAGAGAATTTATGACAATGGAGTAAGCAAGGTTGCGTTCTCGCAATTTTCTAGGGCGCATAATACACAGACTGTGCGCTTAACTACGAATGGCAAGGTTGGCCCAGATATTAAAGAAGCGAACGTAAAGGATCAAGCCAAAGGCAAGAGTTACGGAGAGGTTCAGTCTGCTATTGAATCTATCGAAGGTGTTGAGGATGTCGATGTTAAATTCTCTCCATTCTGGGTTAAATCTGTTCCAAAAGATATCAATAAAATTAATGTCGAGTTTAAGATAAAAGATGTCAAGTAAAAACTTTTTAGCGCTGGATGTTGGGTCGCGGCGAATTGGCTTGGCTATGGCGGATTCGCAAGTGAAGATCGCTGTGCCGTTTGGTTGGTTGGAGAATAATGAAAATATCGTCCAGGAAATAACAGAACTAGTATTGAGGCACGATATTGATACGATCGTAGTGGGCTATCCGCGAAATCAATCTGGTGAACCAACGAAGCAGACGGAATTCGTGGAAGAATTTGTTAAGCAATTTGAAGACATTGAGCTTGATACAGAGATTGTTTTTCAAGATGAATCTTTAACGAGCGTGCAGGCCGAGCAGAGATTGGGGAATAAAATTAAAGATAAGGGCGAGATTGATGCGGAGGCTGCTAGCATAATTTTGCAAGATTTTTTGGAGGAGAATTATGAAAATTCGTAAACGACGTATTTGGCTATTAGTGTTGTCAATAGTTGTGGCTATCGCTGGAATCGGCGCCCTTGGGGCAACGGTGTGGTATAAGCAGATGCTTGCTCCTGCCGACGTAAATAGTCAGCAGACCTTAAGAATTAATATTAAAGAAGGCATGGGATCTAGTGATATAGCTAAAACTTTAGAGGATAATAAAATTATCAAAAACTCTTTAGCGTTTTTTATTTATACAAGGCTCCACAATTCAGCAAGCAAGTTTAAGGCTGGCGTCTATTCTGTAAAAGCTTCACAGTCTGTCGATGAAATAATTAATCATTTGACCAGCGGTAAAACTGATGAGATCGCTATAACATTTTATCCTGGATCGACTTTGAATAAAAAAATAAAGAATTCTGACGGTAGAGAAGTTGAATCCGTGTTGCTTAAGGCGGGATTCTCGGACGATCAGATAAAAAAGGCATTTGCCGCTAAGTATGACAGTCCAGTTTTTGCAGGTAGACCGGAAAATGCTGGGCTTGAGGGGTATATTTACGGTGAAACATTCTATATTTCTCCGGATGAAACCGTAGAACAGGTTCTGCAGCGCTCAGTTGATCATTTGGAGAAAATTGTTAAGGAATATAATCTGGAGGAGAAATTTAAAGCTCGTGGGCTGACCTTATATCAAGGGATAACACTAGCGTCGATTATTCAGCGCGAATCGATTGGCTGTGGGTCTGGCGCGGAAACTTGCGAGGATCAGCGTAAGATTGCTAGCGTATTTTACAATCGCCTGAAAGCCAATATGCCGTTGGGCTCCGATGTAACATATCAATATATTGCTGACAAAACAGGTGTAGAGCGCTCGCCAAACCTTAAGTCGCCATATAATGCACGTATTCAAAAAGGCTTAACTCCTGGACCAATCGCTTCGCCTAGTTTGAGTGCGTTGAATGCCGCCGCCGATCCGATAAACTCTGATTATCTATATTTCCTGAGTGGCGACGATGATATTACGTATTTTGCAAAGACCAACGAAGAGCACGAGGCTAATGTCAAGGCTCACTGTCAAAAGAAGTGCCAGATTTCTTGACAAAAACGCATTTTATAAAATTTATTGACTTTATTGTCAATATTGTGTAAAATAGATGTTAGATCATTTGTCTAATTTATCAACAGGGGTGAATTACGATAAATGACCTGCCAAAATTGTCGCTACGGATATAGCAAAACTAATGTAGAATAATAATAATCAATTAGGTCGACAACATATCCTGTTCTGTTGCGAGAAGAAAGACAATTTGGTAGAGGTGCTAGTGGTAACATTGGCGCAAGGAGAACGATTATTCGTAACCATTTTACATCTCTTCGGAGTAAAAAACGTAAACTGCAATCATTTGCAATCTACGGTGGAATATTTTTATTGACTATATCATTTTTGATCTACGGTAATAGTGGTAGTAACGTATCCGCTGAAAGATCAAAAACTTTGGCATCATCTGAAACTACTGGTGTTTCATCGGTATCTAAGTCTGCTAAGTCTAAAACAGCTTCAGTAGATGAATTAACGGCAGCTAATGCCGTAACTAACTTGGCGGAAACGGCGGAATTGCCTTCGGCTGGTGATTTACGCGAGTCTGAAACTTCACTAACAATTAAGAAGAGTCTTTCTCAGAATGATGCAGAAGTTATAACAAAACCTGACATTGTTAAGCCAGATACTTCGGCTGCGCGTGGTATTTCATCTTACGTAACCAAAGAGGGTGACACAATGGAGTCTATTGCTAAGAAGTTTAAGATTTCATCTCAGACGCTTCGTTGGGCTAATAATACAACCTCGGACGCTGTGGAGCCGAATAAGACTCTAGTTGTGCCTCTTGTTGACGGTGTTGTTTATACTATTAAAGACGGCGATACTGCCCAATCTCTGGCAGAAAAGTATAAGACGAGCGCTGAGCGTGTTGTCCTATATAATGACATTGATGACGGTGCTAAACTGTCTACTGGTTCTAGGATTGTGTTGCCTGGAGGTGAACTTCCAGAAAATGAGCGACCTGGTTATGTTGCTCCGCGAAGTAGGTCGTACGGAAATCGATACTCTTCGGCATCATCTACTACTACGAGTGCGAGTCGAAGTTGGTTGACTGCTTCTGTCGGTAACCGATATGCGGCCGGTAACTGTACATGGTATGCATACGAGCGTCGTTTACAGCTTGGTCGTCCGATTGGTAGTTTCTGGGGCAATGCTAATACTTGGGCCACAAGTGCTCGTGCCGCTGGATTCGTAGTTAATAATACGCCAGCACCTGGTGCAATATTCCAGACTACTGCCGGATATTATGGTCACGTTGGTATTGTCGAGCGAGTTGAAAACGGTGTGGTTTACGTTAGCGATATGAACTACGCAGGTTATGGAATAATTACTCACCGCACACTCAACGGCGCAGGCGGTTATCTATATATCCACTAGAACTAGTTAATATTAGCACCTCCGCTATCTCTCGGGGGTGCTTTTTGGTATACTAAAGATATGTTTGTAGATATTGCAAAAGTTTTAGTGCGCGCCGGTAGAGGCGGTAATGGTGTAGTCAGTTTTCGTCATGAGAAATATGTCGATAAGGGAGGTCCCGATGGCGGTGATGGCGGTCGTGGTGGTGATATTGTTTTCTTGGCGACGAAGGATCTTAATACACTTTTGAATTTTAGATATAAGCCGGATCTTAAAGCTGAAAAGGGTGGTGATGGCGGAAAACGTAATAAACGAGGAAAAAGTGGTGCGCCGCTAATCGTTAAAGTGCCGATGGGTACCCTAGTGAAGCGCGATGGTATGATAATTGCGGATTTGACCGAAGATCAACAGCGGGCAGTGGTGGCTCGTGGGGGAGATGGTGGATTTGGAAATGCACACTTTACGTCTAGTACGCGCCAAACACCTAAAATTGCTGAACTTGGCGAGGCTGGCGAGGAATTCGAGGCAGAGTTGGAATTGAAATTATTGGCCGACGTTGGTTTGGTCGGCTTTCCGAACGCTGGTAAGTCGACGTTCTTAAGTGTGGTTTCTAATGCGTGTCCGGAGATTGCTAATTACGAATTTACGACTTTGACGCCGAATTTGGGGGTTGCCGATGTTGACGATGGGTCGATTTTGATCGCTGATATCCCGGGGCTGATTGAGGGCGCATCAGAAGGTAAAGGTTTGGGCGATCAGTTTTTGCGCCATGTTGAGCGAACGGCCGTACTGCTTCATATGATTGATGTATATAGTGATGATCCAGCGGAGAAATATCAGGCAATTCGTCGCGAGCTGGAAAAATATTCTGAATCATTGGCGAAGCGTCCAGAGATAATAGCGCTGACCAAATGCGAAGGTTTGGGTGATGAGATTATTGCTATGCAGTCGACTACCCTTCAAAAAGTAGCTAATGGCGCGCCGGTCGTGGCGATTTCTTCCCAGACGCACGACGGAGTGACTGAGCTTTTACGAATGTTGCGTGATGAAGCTACTAAATATCGAGAGCGTGAAGCTGAAATTGTTGATGAAAAAGAGGAAGATTTGCCGACAATTTCGTTGGACGATCAGGTTATTTCTGATGCTTGGTCTGTAAGGCGAGTTTCTGATACTGAGCCTAATGAGACTGACGATGAAGATGAGAAGATTGAGTTTATTGTTACGGGCGCTAAGATTGAAAAATTTGCTCGTCGGACTAACTTTGATCAGTTTGAATCTGTTAATCGCTTGCGAGATATTATGCGAAAAATGGGAATTACTCACGAATTATTGCGTCAGGGGGCGATTGGTGAAAGTTTGATTCAGATTGGCGAATCTATGCCGTTTACACTGGTCGAGCAATAGATTCTGCTGGTGTAAATTAGCGTGAGCTTGATGATATAATATGAATATGGCGCAAACATTTTTCTTCTATGACCTTGAAACTAGCGGTCTTAATCCCAGGCAAGATCGAATTATGCAATTTGCCGGTCAGCGAACCGATATGGATTTGCAGCCGATTGGTGAACCGTATAATATTCTCGTGACACTAAATGACGATACACTGCCGAGTCCTGATGCGTTGATGGTGACGGGCATAACGCCGCAAAAAACTGTCGAAGAGGGTTACACTGAGGCTCAATTTGCGCGTATTCTCAGTGAGGAAATATTTACGACTGATACGATTGCTGTTGGATTTAATAATATCCGTTTTGATGACGAGTTTATTCGTCATTTGTTTTGGCGGAATTTTTACGATCCATACGAGTGGACTTGGAAAGACGGTCGATCCAGATGGGATTTATTGGATGTGGTGCGCTTAACCAGGGCGCTTCGACCTGAGGGAATTGAGTGGCCAATTGACGATAAAGGTGAGCCGAGCAATCGCTTGGAGCTCATCACGAAAGCTAACGGAATAGAGCATGAAAACGCCCATGATGCGCTGGCTGACGTGACCGCGTTGATTGCTGTAACTAAATTGATTAAGCAGAATCAGCCACAAATGTACGACTATTTGCTGAAAATGCGCGACAAGAAATTGGTCCAGAAACTGGTGAATATCGATGATAAAAAACCTTTTGTTTATGCGAGTGGTCGTTATGACAAAGAATTCGCCAAAACGACCGTGGCTTTTCCACTAACTACGAGCCGAAACGGCGGCGTGATTGTTTATGATTTGCGCTATGATCCGACGCCGTTTGTTGATCTGAGCGTTGAGGAATTATCGGCGAAGATATTTGCAACATGGGAAGAAAGGCAAGCCGAAGATTTCGTTAAATTGCCAGTTAAGGAATTGCAATATAATCGTTGCCCGGCAGTTTCGCCACTTGGTGTGTTGACTCAGGGTGATGGCTGGAAGAAGATTTCTCTGGATGCAGAAACCGTACAGAAACACCAAGATATTTTACTTTCTCATCCAGATTTTGCTGAAAGGTTGCGCAGTATATTTGAAAACAAGCCAGAGTTTAAGAAAATGACCGATCCAGAAGCGCAATTATACGATGGGTTTTTGGACAATAGTGATCGAGTTCGCGTTGAAGCCGTGCGTAATGCTGGCGAGCGCGAATTGGCTGATTTTCATCCGGATTTTCAGGATGAGCGATTGTCGCCACTATTGTTGCATTATAAAGCGCGAAGTTTTCCTAATTTGCTTAGTGAAGATGAATTGCGACAATGGGAAGAATGGCGAACTGAGCATTTACAGGCGCAACTGCCGCAATTTATGAAATCTCTGCAACGATTAGCGCCTAGCGCGACTGACGAACAGCAGTTTATTTTGCAAGAATTGCAGTTATGGCTGGAATCGGTTCTACCTTCTGTTGACGCCTGAAACGCGGTTATGCTAAAATACTGGTAATAGCTTTATGTAGTGAAAAAAGCAAATTGGGGGAGTGATGTTAATTAAGAACAGAAAACGCGCAGTATACAGAGGGGTGCTGTCCTTGGTATTTGTATTTGCATTATCAGCATTGGCAGTTCTGTCGCCTTTGGTTAGAGCAGAGGAATCGCCTAAGTATACGTGGAAGGATGTAACTGTACCGGGAGATGATGAATTTAGAGAAGCAATTATTAGTCCAGACGGATCAAAGCTTTTTATACTGCGAGAAGATGCTAATACTGGCGATATAAAATTGTTAATTTCCGCAGATAATGGTGTAAGTTGGAATAGTTTTGCGATGCCAGATTCCGCGAATAGATTGCTAGTAAACACAGACGGGTCTAAGATGATTGTGAATGGTCGGCATGGAGAAAAATCTTTTTATATGTCAACTGACGGTGGGCACAATTGGGTGAAGTCTAACAATATAGACCCCAGTAATAACCATTTATTTATGAGCCCAGACGGCTCCACTCTGGCTAGGTGTGGAGATGACGGTGAAACCCCTCCGCTTTATGTTTCTATTGACGATGGTCAAACTTGGACGCAAAAAGGTAATATTTGTCCCGAGCGCGTGCTTGATGGCGGAAAGATGATTGCGATAGATGGAACCCCTAGTATAGTAAAGAGGTCTGATGATTACGGATTGACCTGGACGGACGCTGGAACTCGTGTCATCCATGATACAACCCTCATGTCCATCAGTACTAATGGTAACAGCCTATTTGATGGTCACAAAATTTCATTAGATGGTGGTGTCAGCTGGTCATCCATTCCTGCTGAGGTTCCGATGCGGGGGGCGGATGACTATATTGTACAGACAGGGATTAGCGATGATGGCAAGAGATTGCTTGTTTATGTTCGACCAGTCGCCATGAATGCTTCAAATTTACCGTATATTGTAATGTCAGTAGATGGCGGTAAAACCTGGACGTCGCAGGGTGATAATGAGGCTGGTTTTGGCAGCGTTTATTCGTCTTCGTCGGCGTCCAGAATATTCGCAATGTTCTACGATATGACAACGGGCGCGGCTTATTATCGCCTAGCAACTCTACCAACGCCCCCACCCGTAACTCCTGGCGGTACCGGCTCAGGTACGAGCGGAGCTGCCACTCCATCCACAGGCTCTTCATCCTCAGGCGCTTCAACTACTGCGGCATCGTCATCCACTTCCAATAAGAAACCAGGAAAATCATCAAACCTTGCTGAAACAGGAGTTTCTGTTTGGCTAGTTAGTGGGTTAGCTGTTATCGCCGTTGTAGCTGGCGGATTAGCGCTTAGAAAACGACCGTAAAATTAACTCATAGACGGAGCGAGCTTTTGAGATTCAATCTCATCATGAGGCTCGCTCTTTTTCATGCTGGAAAGTAGATAAATTGATAATAAAATAAGTTCGCTTTTTTGATTTGGTGTAAAATAACGGATTTTTCTGTTGATTCGTCGTTGTGCGATTTCGCTGGCAACGTCAATGGACTTCCAAAACAGGACAGAAAGTGATTCTCTGAGGATTATTGCCAATGGTACGATAATTGCCCAGAAAATAACCATTAAAATTGCGGGCAGGCTGATGTTCGTGAATGGGATTTTTCCTAGGAAAAAGAAGAAAAATAGCTGGTCGATCACAAAAGGCGCGAGTAGTATCGCTCCGATGATCATAATTAAGTAAATGCCCAGCTTTCTCATAGATCTAACTGTAGCAAATAAGATATTGACTTGCAATCATAAGCGTAATGTGTTTTAACTCTGATTTGCGTCGATATTTGGACTGGAAAAAATTGTCAAAAACCTGTATAATATAGCGGTTATGGCAGAGGTAATTCGTGTTAAAGGTGCTCGTGAGCACAATCTGAAAAATGTAGATATTGAGATTCCGCGAGATCAGCTGGTGGTGATTACGGGTCTTAGTGGGTCTGGGAAATCCAGTTTGGCATTTGACACGATTTATGCCGAGGGTCAGCGTCGTTATATGGAGAGTCTTAATTCGTATGCGCGTCAATTTTTGGGTACGATGGATAAGCCTGATGTTGATTCGATTGAAGGACTCAGCCCAGCGATTTCAATTGACCAGAAATCGACCAGCCGCAACCCGCGTTCGACCGTGGCTACGGTTACGGAAATTTATGATTATCTGAGGCTTTTGTTTGCACGAATTGGCGTGCCGCATTGTCCGATTTGTGGCAATGAAGTGACGCGTCGCACAACCGAGGTGATTATTGATGAGATTCTGCGACAATTTGTCGATAAGCGAATTTTGCTATTGGCGCCAATTGTTAAGAATAAAAAAGGTGAGTTTGCGCACATTCCGGAGCAATATCAGCGACTTGGTTATGCCAGGGTTCGTGTGGATGGCGTGGTGTACGCGCTGGATGAATTTCCAGAGCTGCAAAAAAGTTACAAGCATAATATCGAGTTGGTTGTTGATAGGTTGGCGTTGACGGCGGAAATGCGATCTCGACTAAGTCAGAGCGTTGAGCAAGCGCTGGATCTGGGTCAGGGAGTTATCGAGGTTTTGGATGCGGACAGTGATGAAGTGAAGACATTTTCGCAGAGATATGCTTGTGTTGATCATCCTGATGTCGATATCCCAGAGCTGGAGCCGCGATTGTTTAGTTTTAACGCGCCGCAGGGAGCTTGTCCTGTATGTACGGGTTTGGGGTCGAGGCTGGAGGTTGATTCAGAATTGGTCTTTAATAATAATTTGACAATTTCCGAAGGCGCAATTCGACCGTATAATCGAATGAATTCTGACGCTTGGAATATGAAGCGATTGGCATCTGTTGCTGAAGCTCACGAATTTAGCTTGAAAGTTCCCGTAGGTAAGCTTTCTGATGATGCTAAACATAAAATATTATACGGAACTGGCGACCAAAAATATCGCGTTGATTTGGGCGGCGGTCGACATTACGATACAACTTACGAGGGTGTTATTCCTAATCTGGAGCGACGCTGGAAAGAAACTGATAGCGATTTTATGCGACGAGATATTGAGCGATTTATGCGCGAGAGAGATTGTTATGCCTGTAAAGGTGCGCGCCTGAAACCTGTGGTTTTGGCGGTGACGGTTCATGAATTGAATATCGTTGACGTGTGTGATTTGAGTGTTGATGATGCGTTGGATTTGTTTGACAATAAGCTTCAATTGACCGAACAAGAAATGACGATTGCTCGCTTGATTGTGAAGGAAATTAAATCTCGTTTGGCATTTATGAGTAATGTTGGGCTGAATTATTTGGAACTAAGTCGAGCGGCTAACACACTTAGTGGCGGTGAGGCGCAGCGAATTCGCTTGGCGACGCAAATTGGCGCTGGACTTCAGGGCGTGCTTTATGTGCTGGACGAGCCGTCAATTGGACTTCATCAACGTGACAACGACAAGCTGATTGATATGTTGAAGCGCCTTCGTGATTTGGGCAATTCTGTGCTGGTGGTTGAGCATGACGAGGATACGATTCGCCAGAGTGATTTTCTGGTTGATATGGGACCGGGAGCTGGTGTGAATGGCGGTCAAGTAGTGGCAATGGGGACGCCTGAAATTGTTGCGAAAAATGAGAATAGTATAACGGGTCGCTATTTATCTGGGGCGGAAAAAATTGCCGTTCCGAAAAAGCGTCGCAAAGTCGTGAAAGATAGAAAGTTGATTGTTCGTGGCGCTCGCGAAAATAATCTTAAGAACATTGACGTGGAGTTTCCTTTGGGGTTGATGACTGTGGTGTCTGGCGTTTCTGGTAGCGGAAAGTCGACGCTTGTGAATGACATTGTGGCGCGGGAATTAGCGGCGGAACTTAATCGCGCAACGACAGCGCCAGGATTGCACGATGCCATAGAAGGTGTGAATTTGCTTGATAAGACGATTGTCATAGATCAGTCGCCAATTGGTCGAACGCCGCGCTCCAATCCAGCGACTTACACTGGGATTTTTACGCCGATTCGCGAACTTTTTGCTAGTACGCCCGAGGCTAATGTTCGAGGCTACAAATCTGGGCGATTTAGCTTTAATGTCAAAGGCGGTCGCTGTGAAAATTGTCAGGGTGATGGTGTGATAAAGATTGAAATGCACTTTTTGCCGGACGTTTACGTTCAATGTGATGAATGTCACGGCAAGCGTTATAATCGCGAGGCATTGGAAATTAAGTATAAGGACAAGACGATTGCTGATGTTTTGGATATGACAATTGATCAAGCGGCGGAGTTTTTTGATAGTGTGCCGAATATTGCACGTAAACTTCAGACGTTGGTTGAGGTTGGGCTTGGCTATTTTAAACTTGGTCAGCCAGCAACTACTTTTTCAGGCGGTGAGGCGCAGCGAATTAAATTGGCAACGGAGCTCTCCAAGCGTTCCACTGGAAAAACTATGTACATTCTGGATGAGCCGACCACTGGACTTCATTCTGCTGACGTAAAACGACTGTTGGGGATTTTACAGCAATTGGTTGAGGGCGGTAATAGCATGATTATCATTGAGCATAATTTGGATGTCATAAAGTCAGCCGACTGGATAATTGATATGGGTCCAGAAGGCGGAATTGGTGGCGGTACCGTTGTGATTTGCGGTACGCCTGAAGATATCGCCAAAGTGCCAAATTCGTTCACTGGCAAATATCTGAAAAAGATGCTTTAAGACTACTTTTTACGCTTGGTTTTCGAGAGGAGAACCGACAATTGTTTTCTTAACAAAGCGCGAGTATTTGGTTGTTTCAAAGCATGAATAACCATTGGTGAGACAGACAGGAAAATAATGAGGATTGCTGCAACTTCAATATTTACGCCCGCTTTGGTTAGGAATTCTCCGGCGTAGAAGCCTAGATAAACGAATGCTGACGACCAAAGAAATCCACCGATAAGATTGAAAGTTAAGAATGTTTTATAGTGCATTTTACTGGCGCCGGCAACGATTGGGGCGAAGGTTCTGACAATTGGTACAAATCGAGCCAGGACGATTGTCGCTGAGCCGTGCTTGTCGTAAAACTTTTCTGTTTGCTCCAAATATTTTTTCTTGAAGAATCGGGAATTTTCTTTTTCAAACAATTTACGCCCCACTTTGTGTCCAAAGCTATAGCCAACACTGTCGCCCAGCACTGCCGCTGCAAAAACCAAAAGTGCAAAAATGTGGATATCAATGTGTAGGATATTCTGCTGAACCATATATCCAGCAGTGAAAAGCAGACTGTCGCCAGGTAGGACGAAGCCGATTAATAAGCCAGATTCTGCGAAAACTACTAATAAAATTGCGAATACACCGAAGCTGGTTATCAAGTGAATAAAGGATTCCATGCCTCAATTATAGCATGATTGGCATGTGTAGAATCAGCTATTCTTCAATAAATCCGCCAGATTGCCGCGCCCATAATTTTGCGTAAACACCGCGTTTTTTATTGATGAGCTCATCATGCGATCCGTCCTCGACAATTTTTCCATCCTTCAAAACAATTATACGGTCCAACTTGGCAATTGTAGATAAGCGATGGGCAATGACAATTGAGGTTCGATTCTCCATTAACGTCTCCAGAGATTTTTGAATCAACGCTTCTGACTCAGAATCTAGTGCTGAAGTCGCCTCGTCGAGGACTAGAATTGGCGCATCTTTTAGGATTGCCCTGGCAATTGCAACTCGTTGTCGCTGTCCGCCAGATAATTTAATTCCGCGCTCGCCAACCATTGTGTCAAAACCGTCTTTAAGTCCAACGATAAAATCGTAAGCGCCAGCTTTTTTGGCGGCTTCTTCAATTTCTGCGTCAGTTGCATCAGGTCGGCCGTAAGCAATGTTTTCACGCACGGAGCGGTGGAATAGCAATGGTTCTTGCGGTACGTAAGCGATTTTGGCGCGCAAACTTGCCTGGGTGACTTCGGAAATATCTTGTCCATCGATGGTAATTTTTCCTGAGTCAATATCAGCAAAACGTAATAGCAATTTGGTGAGTGTAGTTTTTCCAGAACCGCTCGCTCCAACCAAACCTATTTTTTCGCCTGGTTTAATCTCCAGAGAAAAGTCGTGGAATAGGGTGTCGCCTTGACCCTCGTCGTGCGTGAAAATTATTTTATCCATGGAAATTTCGCCGTTTGTAACTTTTAGCTTTGAATCGCTTTTATCAATCAATGTTGTTGGCGTTTGTAAGATTTCTACCATATCGTTTGCGTTACCGATAATTCGGTTGTAATTGCGCATAATTCCGTTCATGTTCCACAATTCATGTGCGACACTTCCAGTGTAGGTGATTATAAGATAAACAGACGCCACTGATACCAAATTATTTTGAGCTGCGTACACTGCGAAGGCGATTGCCCCAATTTTAATAACCATGTTGATTGACGAATATATAGTGCTGACTTTTAAGAATCCGCGCATTACGTCGAGGCTTGAATCTCGCCAAGAGTTGACGGTTTTTGTGAAAAATTTCTGTTCCGTAGCTTCGGCACCAGACGACTTGACCGCCAGAACGTTTGAGATTACGTCGGCTAATTGACCGTTCAATTTATTGCTGGATTTGGCTTCTTTTTTTGTCAATTTCGCCATTGGCTTGGATCCGTAATAAACGACGATGCTGAAAACGATTGAGAAAATGAGTAAAAATAGCGCGTATTGCCAGAGGAGAGTTGATAGGACAATTATTGAACCGACCAGTGAAATAACTAGTGGCAAAACTGACCAAATTATCGTGTCCCAAAAACTTTCTACCGCGCCAACTAATTTATTTGTTTGACTAACGAGCGACCCGCCGAATTTATTTGAATGGAAGAATAATGTTTGGTTGGTTAGTTTGCTGAAGCATCGAGCGTACAAATCTCGTTGCATGGCGGTTTCGAATGTCCAGACGAGATATAAAACTAATCGCCAGCCGATGACGCTCGACCATAATTCACTGACGCCGTATAAAGCAATTAGTGTCCATAGATTTTTTGCGTCGTGCAGTTGATTGTGTTGGACGATACTAAGAAGTTGGGCAATTATGAGCGGTCCGACAAAAATGGTAACCACGAGTGTGAGCATTGCAAAAAATATTGCCAAGTTTCGACGGTGTTTGTATGGCTCTGATGTCTTCCAAAATAGACGAAATATTTCTTTGCTGTTCGGTTTGTTTTTCAAATCAATTCCTTTCGATGATAAATTAATATTTATAAACTGCGCAGAAAACTGAGCGTTCTTAATTATTCAAAAATGTATATTAGAGGAACTCGCCGTCGAGAGTTCATAGACTTTGATTATTATAGGGAATATATAGATATAAGTCAATTTGTGGAGCAAAAGCCTTGTTTATTTATTGTAAATACTTTACAATAGGAACATGACGCAAATTGTTAGGCGATCAACAAAATACACGAATGATGTGATGGCGATTTTAAAGAGCAATCATCACGCGACGAATGCGGAAATTGCTCAGGAATTGCGGAATATTCATCCTGAAGTCAGCGACACTACGGTGCATCGAATAACTCAGCGCCTGTGTGGCGACGGGACGATTGGTTTGGCGCCGCCGACTAAAAAGGGTTGCTTGCGATATGATATTCGTAAGGACGATCACGATCATTTTGTATGCAGTGACTGCGATGGTCTGATGGATATTAAAATTGCCGATGAGATGAGAAAACAGATTGCGCATGAAATTAGCGATTGTTATATTGACGGCCCGTTGGTTGTGACGGGAGTTTGTAAAAAATGCCAGAAAAGGAGGAAATAATGGCTTTATATGAAATTACAACAAAGCAAGAGTTCGAAGATAAGGTGTTAAAAAGCGACGGTCCTGTACTAGTTGATTTTTGGGCGCCGTGGTGTCCGCCATGCCGCGCAATGGCTCCGCTTTTGCATCAAATTGCTGAAGAAACAGAGTTTGATATTGTTAAGGTTGACACTGAAGCAAGTCAGGAAAATGCGCAATTGGCTATGGAATATCGCGTGCAGGGAATTCCAAACATGAAGATTTTTGTTGGCGGCGAGGAAGTTGCTGAAATGATCGGCATGAAGCCAAAGCAGACGTTGATTGACGCTTTGGAAAAAGCTGCGAAATAGAAAAATAGAAGGGGGATTTATGAAGGGTTTTAGTGAAAATATCGAAGAGCTTACGTTAGAAAATGATAATTTTCGTCAGGTTTTATATACTGCGAAGCATTGCCAATTGGTGTTGATGAGCCTGCCTGTTGGCGGGGAAATTGGTTCGGAGATTCACGAGGAGAATGATCAATTTTTCAGATTTGAGTCTGGCGAAGGTAAGGTTTTGATTGATGGCAATGAGTATATTGTTTCCGACGGTAGTGCGATTATTGTGCCGGCGGGAGCTGAGCATAATGTGATAAATATCGGCAAGGAGCCACTTAAGCTTTATACTATTTATAGTCCGGCACACCATAAAGATGGAATCGTTCGGGCAACTCGCGAAGAAGCAGATGCTAACGAAGAAGATTTTGACGGTGTAACCACAGAATAAACTGTCGCCAAAGGAGAAAGTTTCTACTAATTATGTCTCGCAAAGGATCGATAGTTGGCGAGATGTTTAGTTCATTCGTGCGGGCAATTTTTCGTGGAACTGCATGTGTCATATTGCTAATTTTTAGGATTGTACCGAAGAAGGACCGCGTGCGGGTGATTATTTATCATGATGATGGTGATATTTTGCTGGTCAAAAATCGTTTTAGCCGTCAAAAGTGGGCTCTACCGGGAGGCGGGGCGAAGCATAATGAGAGTTATGAACAGGCTGCCGTGAGAGAAGTCTTGGAAGAAATTGGATTAAAAATACATAATCTGCGATATCTCGGAAAAGCTAATTCTCATGAATCATATGCCAAATTTTCAGTTCAAGTTTTTGCGGCGCACGCGTCTGATTATGACATAAAATGCAACTTTGAAATAATGGAAGCCCGGTGGCTTAATATAAATTATCTTCCTGAAGAATATTACGCTTTGTATGCTAACATGCGTCAGTAGGCGACGCTGTTTTATGTATAATCTATACAATTATATTTTTTCATTTGGAGATGAAGCAGAAGTATTGGAACCTGAAGAAGTTAGAATGCAAATTAAAAAAATGATAAATAAAATGGCAGAAAAATATATAATATGACAAATGGTGTCAAGTATTCTCTTGTATAATAAAATTAACCAAATGTAAAGGGAGGACCGGATAATGAAATATGAGTGGAGAAAACAAGAAAAGAATCTTTATGGTGTAAAGCAAACACCTATCATTGTAGAAGTACCAAAGCAAAAATTTATTTTGGTAAAAGGTAAAGGAAATCCGAATGAGGTAGATTTTTCAGATAGAATATCCGCATTATATTCTCTTGCCTATGCCATTAAAATGTTGTTTAAAAATGCAATGAAAAATAAAACTGATAACGAGATTACAGATTTTACGGTATATCCATTAGAAGGCTTTTGGAAAAAAGTAAATGGAGAAGAGCTTGATAAAAATAAACTGGAATACACATTGATGATTAAACAACCTGATTTTATTACACAAGAGATATTCACAAAGGCACTTGAAAATGTAAAAAAGAAAAAGCCCAACGTATTGTATGATGAGATAAGTTTTAGAGAAATAGAAGAGGGTAAATCTATTCATATTTTACATGTTGGAAGTTATGATAACGAGCCAAAGTCATTTGAATTGATGAATGAATTTGCAAGAAAATTTGATCTTACAAGAATAGGTGATTTTCATAAAGAAATATACCTAAGTAATAAAAACAGGACATCAGAAGAAAAACAAAAAACTATATTAAGATATTCAGTGAAATAGGAGGAATTTGTTGTGCCGGTTTTACAGTCTATAGTTAGGGAATCGTTGTTGTGATGCGACCCTGCTTTTATGCTATCATATGAGTATGAACGATCGACAAATTGCCCAGCTTGAAGTAGTAAAGACTAAAGTTCGGCAGTTATTGGGCGGTGATAATTCGGGACATGCTGACGATCATGTCGAGCGAGTAGCGTTGTTGGCAGAGCGTTTTGCTAACGAATGCAGCGAATCAGTGAACCTGCAAGAAGTGCTATTGACGGCTTGGCTGCATGATGTCGATGATTATAAATTAGTCGGTAAAACGCAGGCGGAAAAATTGACGAACGCAGTAGATATTATGGCGCAGGCAGAGATAGCTGATGATTTAAGTCAGGTTGTGCTGGAAAATATTGCGGCGATTGGTTATAGCAAACGGCTGAACGGCAAGCAGCCGCAGCGGCTGGCGGGGAAATTGGCGTCTGACGCTGATATGTGTGATGCTATTGGTGCGGTCGGCATTGAGCGGGCGTTGGCTTATGCTTGTCATCACGGCGGTCGGATTTTTGATCCTAAAGTCTGGCCGAATGTCAATCTGGCGGCGCACGAATATAACGCTGATGGCAATACGCATGATACTGACGGATTTATCAATCACTTCTTTGAGAAACTGCTGAAATTGAAAGGTTTGATGTTGACTGAGCCAGGACGAATAGAAGCAGAAAATCGTCATCAAATTATGGTTGATTTTCTTCGCGCCTATTTCCGCGAGAAGAATGCGTCTGACTGGAGTGAGTTTTTGGAGGAATATTTACGCAGCGTCGATTAAATATTGAAGAATGGCTAGCTTTCGCCTTTTATTGATCTGATCAATGATTTGTAGTTATATGAAATTATGACAAAGTATAAAATTGAACGGATTTATGAGTCGACCGCGTCAGACGATAGTTATCGTGTGCTGGTCGATCGACTGTGGCCGCGCGGAATTAGCAAAGAGCGAGCCGTATTGGACGAGTGGAATAAAGAAATTGCCCCGACCGATGAATTACGTAAATGGTTTAACCATGATCCAGAAAAATTCCTGGAATTTTCTCGCCGTTATATGAAGGAGCTAGATAATAATCCTGCGGCTGCCGAAGCAAAGAATAATTGGAACGAACAATCTGCAGTTACGCTGTTATATGGCGCCAAAGATACGGAGCATAATCAGGCGGTAGTTCTCAAAAAGTGGTTGGAAGATTAGGTCAATCGTTAAAAGAATGCTTGCATAATTGCCGTGTTTAGATTGTAATGTATTTAATGAATCAAGCATTGCAAGCTAAGCTGAAAACTTTGCCGCGAACGCCCGGCGTTTATTTTCATAAGTCGGCGAGCGGCGAGGTAATTTATGTTGGCAAGGCGGCGGTTCTTAAAAATCGCGTACGTCAGTATTTTCAAGATTCGCGCGGGCGAGACAATAAAACTATGGCACTGGTGGCGGAGATTTTTGATACTGATTGGATTGAAACTGAGAGTGAGGTTGACGCGCTATTCTTGGAAAGCGAGATGATCAAGCGGTATATGCCGCGATACAACGTTCTGCTGCGTGATGACAAATCTCAGATGTATGTTCGGATTGATATGAAAAGCGATTGGCCGACAGTCAGTTTTACGCGGAATCCTGCCGATGATGGCGCGGATTATTTTGGTCCGTTTTACAATGGTTTTGCACTAAAAAAAGCGTTGCGCTATTTGAGGCGAATTTTTCCGTATCTCACTCACCAAAGACGCCCTGGGCAATCAAAGTTGGATGAAGATTTGGGCTTAAGTCCAAAAATAAGTGATGGCTCGGACGCGTATAAAACTAGTTTGCGTAAATTGATAAGTTATATCAAGGGAAATCGCAAGGCTATTGCTGTGGAATTGGAGCGTGATATGAAAACGGCTGCGGGACTTCATGATTTTGAGCGGGCGGCAAGTCTGAGAAATAAGTTGCGCGCCATGCAAGAGCTTCAGCGACGCGTTATGTTTGGCGATAAGGAATTTTTGGATATTTCAAAAGACAAGGCACTGGCCGATTTGGCAAAACTACTTGGCTTGAAAAATATTCCAGTGCGAATTGAGGGCTATGATATTTCGCATATGAACGGACGCCAAGTTGTAGCGAGTATGGTGGTCTTTACGAATGGTGTGAGCGATCGTGCGGGATATCGCAAATTTAAGGTGGGTGAAAAAAACGACGACACTGGAAATATGTACGAGGTGATTTTTAGGCGACTTGGCGAGCGAAATGTCAAAAGTTGGGGTCGTCCGGATTTGTTGTTGATTGACGGCGGAAAAGGTCAACTCTCGGCGGCGATTAAGGCGAGGGATGAGCGCGGAATAAAATTGCCGATTATTAGCATCGCCAAACGCGAGGAAGAAATTATTATTCATAAAACTGGCTCGCAAATTGACATGTCATATATCGAGGAACTGCAAAAATCTATTCATCAGGACATCGCTATCTACGAAGATAATGATGTGTATGTAGTGAATTTACATCCTGCTCAGCGCAACGCCGGATCTCATTCAAAGAATCTACGAGGCTCTGCTATTGATGACGATTCCAGCCGGGACAATTTTACAAAAAGTTCTATTGCGACGACAGATATTGTCAAGCTTTTCCAGCGGATTCGTGACGAATCACACCGATTTGCTGTGAGTTATCATACAGCGCTGAAGCGTCAAAATCAGACGAAAAACCAACTGGAAGAAATTCCGGGAATTGGCCCAAAGACACGTGCGAAATTGCTAAGGAAGTTTGGTAGTGTGAAAAAAATTATCGAGGCGGATTATACGGAATTGCAGGCGGAAGTTGGCACGAAAAAGGCGAATTTGATTAAACGCTTGTCTTAAGTTTTGGGCGACCAATCGACAATAAAGCATAAATTATATATAATAAGACTAATGAAAAGACAATTTGCGACGTTTTTGATTCGGCTAATTCTTAACTCGGTAGGTATTTGGGTTGCAGTGCGGCTGCTTGGAAACGAAACTCCAGGCGCAACTTCTGCGTGGACGTTTATGATGGCGGGGTTGATATTTTCGGTAGTGAATAGCGTGTTGAAGCCAATCGTTACGATTTTAGCTCTGCCAGCAATTCTATTGACCTTAGGACTGTTTACTTTAATTGTGAACGGATTTATGGTTTACATTTCATTAGCTTTGGCGCCAGGAATTTCTATGACTTTTGCGCATTCAATTATTGCCGGGATTATATTGAGTTTGGTAAACTATATTATAAGTAGCGCGCTGGTTTTGCAGCGGGAAGAAAAGGAGTAATATGTCAATTGATACAATTTTACCGTACGTGACACTTGGATCTGCCGTACTGATGATTATCGCAATTTTGTTGCAGCAACGAGGCGCAAGTTTGGGCGCAGGATTCGGCTCGTCTGGGGAATTATTCACTACTCGTCGCGGATTTGATAAAAACTTGTTTGATGTAACTATTGTTTTTGCGGTGATTTTTGTGCTATCGATTTTGGCAAGTATGATTTTGCCGGGATTGCAAAAATAGGAGAATAGATTTGAGCTCGGATAATTCGTCATGGAATCGTTTTGCGCGGCTAAAAGTTTCCAGTAAAGATGTCAATAAGCGTCTGCGCAAGATTGAAAAGGGAAGTTTGCGTCATGCGCATAAATTCGTGACATCCAGGTTGGATCGTTTGTCTAATGTGCGACGTCGGGTTTCTGTCTGGATTATCTTAGTATTGGTGATGATTGGCGCCAGCGCGGTGCAGTGGAATATTTCTCGCAATTCTTTCACGACAATGGCATACACTTCTGGCGGATCGTATTCTGAGGGTGTGCTGGGTCCTTTGGAAAACTTAAATCCGATTTTCGCAAAAACCAATGCTGAAAAATCCGCCGCGAAATTGCTATTTTCAAGTTTGTATCGATATGACTCAACGGGCAATATAAAGGCTGACATGGCGGATAGCGTCAGCGTGAACGATAAAGAAACTGAATATACGGTTAAGTTGAAGAAGGGCTTGAAGTGGTCAGACGGGCAAGATTTAACTGTGGACGATGTAATTTTTACGTTGAAGCTATTAGCGAATCCAGAAGTTGGAGCTGAGATATCTGGCTGGAAATCCATAAAATTCGAGAAAGTGTCTGACGATTCGGTGAAATTTATCTTGCCGTCGTCATATTCGCCGTTTGTCCACGCTTTGACATTTCCGATTATCCCTAAGCATATATTAAAAGACGTTAAGCCGTCGAATTTACGTGAACATGATTTTAATAAATCGCCTATATCCAGCGGTCCATTCGCCTTTAGGCTGCTGCAGAATGTAACGAGCGATGGTAGTAAAAAAGTGCTATATTTGCAGTCGAATAGCAATTATTATGGCGGCACGCCTAAGTTAGAGCGATTCCAGTTGTACGCGTATCCGACGCAGGATGATATTGCGAAAAGTTTGCGTACGCGAGAAATTACAGGAACTCCAGAATTGATCTATAACGATCAATCCGCCGAGGTAAAATCTATGTATGCCGCAGAAGCGCATTCTTTGAATAACGGAGTTTACGCGCTGTTTAATAACAACAGTCAGTTTTTGCGATCAAAAGCAGTTCGCCAAGCTTTGTCGCTCAGTGTCGACACATCCAAGCTGCGCCAATCTTTGTCATTGTCTACAGAGGAATTATCTGGTCCAACACTTAACAAATTCCTGGGAAAGAATTCGAATTCGTCTAGTTATGACGTCAAGAAAGCGAAATCTCTACTGGACGCTGAGGGCTGGAAGAGTGTGAATAATGTTCGTCAGAAGGGAAATGATAAGTTAAAACTCAACGTGGTTGTTTTGAAGAATAGCAATTACGAAAAGGTCGCCAGATATTTGGCTCAAGTTTGGTATGACGAGCTGAACATAGAATCGGATATTAAAGTTGTCGATCCGAACGACGCCACTCAAAATATTCTTCAGACAGTTTTGCAGCCGCGCAATTTTGACGTGCTGGTTTATGAGCTCTCCTTGGGTGGCGACCCTGATGTTTACGCCTATTGGCATTCTTCGCAGGCAACCAATAATGGTTTAAATTTCTCCAATTACAATAACGCGATAGCGGACGATGCTCTGGAGAGCGGTCGATCTAAAATCTCGGCAAAGCAACGCGCTGATCGTTACGCGAAGTTCACTGCCATTTGGCAAGCGGACGCTCCAGCGATTGCCTTGTATCAGCCAAAGTTTGACTATATTCATATTCGGAATGTTAAGGCTCTCGACGCAAGCACCGAAGTCGTCAATCCCGTCGATCGCTATGTCGATGTTCAATATTGGGCGACAGAGAAAAAGTCCGTTTACAAAACCCCGTAATCGGGTATAATGGTAAGTGGTTATGCGGGCGTGGCGGAATTGGTAGACGCGCTAGCTTGAGGGGCTAGTGAGCATTGCGCTCGTGGAAGTTCAAGTCTTCTCGCTCGCACCAAACATATTGCAATTATTGGATGAGTTGTTTGTGATATGTTTTATAAAATCTGATATAATAAAGGCGGTGGCGCGTTGGCGGAGCGGTTACGCAGAGGTCTGCAAAACCTTTTAGACGAGTTCGACTCTCGTACGTGCCTCCAATTTTTTGATAAATAGTCCTGAGCATTGGGCTATTTTTTATTTTGCGAAATTGTACAATTTGCTTAGAGAATATAGTATAATATAAGTAGTCTGGCGCGCGGGCGTCTAGATTGTATATAAATAAGCGCGAGTGGCGGAATTGGTAGACGCGAGGGACTTAAAATCCCTTGACCAAAAGTCGTGCGGGTTCGATTCCCGCCTTGCGCACCAAAGTTGTAAAGAAAGTAATATTGAATAGGAAAGGGACAAGGTAAGAAATGAGTCCATTGGTAATTGTACTTATTGTTACAGTAGTAGTTTTATTAGTGCTCGTAGGAGTTGTAATTGGTGCATACAACGGTTTGGTTGTATTGCGTAACCGCGTAGAAGAAGCGTGGAGTGATATTACTGTCCAGTTAAAGCGCCGAACTGATCTAATTCCAAATTTGGTAAACTCAGTAAAAGGCTATGCTACACACGAAAAAGAAGTGTTTGAGAAGGTTGCAGAAGCTCGTTCGGCAATTATGAATGCCGGCAGCGTGGCTGAAACCGCCAAGGCTGAAAATGCTTTGGAAGGCGCTTTGAAGAGCTTGTTCGCCGTATCTGAGGCTTACCCAGAATTGAAAGCAAACCAGAACTTCTTGCAATTGCAGCAGGAATTGGTTGACACTGAGGATAAAATCCAAGCAGCTCGCCGATTCTACAACGGTGGCGTTCGCGACCTGAACACGAAGATCCAGACTTTCCCAACAAACATCATCGCGGGAATGTTTGGCTTCCAAGCTAAGGAATTCTTCGACGTTGAGGATCGCGCAAGCATCGAAAATCCAGTTGAAGTAAAGTTCTAATTGAACCCTGAAATGAAAATCGCTCGTCTATTTTTAGCGGGCGATTTTTGATATAATTAACATATGTACAATGCAGTTTTTCAAAACAAACGCAACACAATATTAATTATGTCTGTGTTTGTGATAATTATTGGAGTCATCGGTCTGTTTATTGGAGTGGCAACTGACAGCTATTCGCTAGCGCTCATCATTTTCATATGTGCGATATTGTATGCTTGGTTGCAATATTTTATAGCTGGCAAGTTGGCTATGATGATGACCGGCGCTCAGGAAATTAGCAAAAATGATGCTCCTGAACTTTGGCGAGTGGTGGAAAATTTGTCTATCGCTTCTGGCATGCCGATGCCGAAAGTTTATGTTATCGACGATCCAGCTCCAAATGCTTTTGCGACTGGTCGCGACCCAAATCATGCTATTGTTGGCGCGACTACTGGGCTTTTGGATATTATGGACAAGCGTGAGCTGGAAGCGGTTATGGCGCATGAAATGAGTCACGTGCGAAATTACGACATCCGTGTGAGTATGATTGCTTTTGGTTTGGTTAGCGCAATTGGGCTGTTTGCAGATTTGGCGCTTAGGATGATGTTTTATAGTGATGACCGTGACAGAGATGTTAATCCTATCATCTACGCTTTCGGGTTGATTGTGGGTATATTGGCGCCGCTTTTAGCAACGATAACCCAATTGGCGGTTAGTCGACAGCGTGAATATCTGGCGGATGCTTCGGGTGTATTATTGACACGAGATACTGAAGGGTTAGCAAGCGCGCTGGAAAAATTGCGCCAATACGGCAGACCAATGCAAAAACAAAGTTCTTCTACTGCCAATTTGTTCATGAATAATCCTTTGAAACCCGGATTTTTCTCAAAATTATTTAGTACTCATCCACCGCTAGAAGACAGAATTGCAAGGTTGAGAAATAACGCAACAAAGATGTAATTATGGCAACGAAAACCTCCAAAAAACGAGTAGTCAAGAATCCTAAGAAGTCAAATACTGATCATAAAAAAGGTGTATGGCCTGGTATTAAACGGGACTTTAGCAAATTAAATCAGCAGCGGCGTAATTTTCTGCAGCGCCGACCTCATCGTAGTTTTCGGCTAACTAAGCGACGAGATTACCAACGAGATCTTAAAATTCCAGGATATTGGTCGCTGACTAGTGAGGCTTGTCGTCTGGTATGGCGAAATAAGAAAACTTTTTTGGCGTTAATCATCGTTATGTCGATATTGACGTTTGCTTTAGCCAGCGTCATGTCGCAAGATACATACCAACAACTTAAAGACGTGATGAATCAGGCTGAGTCGAATGGATTCGGCGGAATTTATACAACAATTAGCCTATTCTCTGGCGTTGCAGTTAGCTATATTTCCGGTAGCGGAACGGCTGGTGGAAATGTGCAGCAAGCGGCGGGAATCTTTCTGGGGCTGCTCACTTGGCTGTCGTCTGTTTGGCTAACGCGAGCTATTTTAATTGGTAAAAAACCGAAAATGCGCGATGGTTTGTATAGCTCTGGGTCGCCTATAATTGCGCTGATAATTGTTATCGGGGTTTTCTTGATTCAAATGGTGCCGGCGGCAGTGGCGGTGATTATTTATAGCGCGCTTAATGCTTCGGGAGTGTTAAATCAAACGCCGATTCTGATGGCGGCTGGCGGTGCGGCGATTCTGATAGTGGCGATGTCCGTCTATTGGGCGACTTCTACGGTTTTTGCGATGATCATCGTAACATTGCCGGGAATGTATCCGTTTCACGCGCTGCGTTTGTCGGGTGATATTGTGACGGGGCGAAGACTAAGAATTTTGCTGAGATTCGCGTGGGCTGTTGTTTTGGCTGTGCTTTTGTGGGCGGTCGTTCTGATTCCGGTAATTCTGCTTGACGGCGCGCTGAAGGGATGGATTAGTGGCATCGACTGGCTGCCAATTGTCCCAACAACTGGCTTAATTTTACTTTACGTAACGATAATTATGATTTCCGTGTATGTCTATTTGTTCTACAGAAAGGTGGTTGAAAGTGACACCAAAAAAACCAAGAATTGACGAAATTAAAGACCTGTTAAATCGTTATAGCTACGAATACTACACCTTGAACAAACCGAGTGTGAGCGATGCGGTTTATGACAGCCTGATGGATGAACTGAAGAAAATTGAATCGGATCACCCAGAACTGATTACTGTCGATAGTCCTACGCAGCGAGTTGGAAATAAGCTGCTCGACGGTTTTCAAAAAGTAAAGCACGCGCGCCGAATGGTCAGTTTGAATGACGTTTTCGATAAAAGTGAAGTTGAGGCGTGGATTGAGCGAACTGGTAAATTGATACCGGGTCAGCGACATGAATTTTTTACGGATATAAAAATGGACGGATTGGCGTGTGCGTTGATTTATGTCGACGGCGTACTATTCCAAGCTGTGACGCGTGGCGATAGTTTTGTTGGCGAAGATGTAACGAATAATGTTCGGACTATTAAAAACGTACCGCTTCGTCTGCGTGAAGCGGCGGGTTTTGAGAATTTTTTGCATGGTCGGACAGAGATTCGTGGCGAAATTGTTATGCTGAAACGGGATTTTGAGGAGCTTAATAAAAAGCAGAAATCTCTAGGGCTGCCTACATTTGCCAATCCGCGCAATTTGGCTGCGGGGACGATTCGTCAATTAGATCCTGCGCTGGTGGCGGCGCGTCCGTTGCATTTTCGCGGATATGATGTGATTCGCGATGATAGTTCGGAAGTTCCGACGAATAGTTTTGCTTACGAGGGCTTGACGGCGCTGGGGATTTCTCGCAATCAGCAAGCCAGTGTCTTTGATAATTTATCCGACGTGATGAAATTTGTTGATGAGTGGAGCGACAAGCGTCATGATTTGCCGTTTAATACGGACGGGCTGGTTATTAAGATTAACGATCGAGAGATATACGACAATCTCGGGATGGTGGGTAAAAATCCGCGTGGGGCGGTGGCTTATAAGTATGCGGCCGAAGAAGCTACGACGATCGTTCGGGACATAGTCATTTCTATCGGGCGAACCGGTGCGGCGACTCCAGTGGCTGTGTTTGATCCAGTAGTGGTGGCGGGAACTACGGTGCAGCACGCCAGCTTGCATAACGCCGATGAAATTGAGCGTTTGGATATTCGACGAGGCGACACTGTGGTGATTTTTAAGGCTGGCGATATTATTCCGCAAGTTGAGAATGTTTTGAAGGAATTGCGACCCGCAGATTCTGAGCCAATTGATTATGAAGCAGAGCTAAAACGGCAATATCCGGAGTTGGAATTTGTGCGACCGGAAGGTGAAGCTGTTTACCGAGTTAAGGGCTCTAGTGGTCCGCTGATTTTGAAGCGAGCTTTGGCGCATTTCGCGTCTAAGGGCGCGCTTGACATTGATACGCTTGGCGAAAAGAACGTGGAAGTTTTGATTGACAATGGTTTGGTCAGAGATTTGGCGGATATTTTCACGCTTACTAAAGACGATTTGTTGAAGTTGGATCGGTTTGCTGATATTTCTGCGCAAAAGTTAATTTCTGCAATTGCTGATAAAAAACGCCCAGAATTAGAGCGATTTTTGTACGGTCTGGGAATCCGTCATATTGGCGCGCAAACGGCGATTGATTTGACGAATCATTTTGAGAGTATGGAAAATTTGGCGAAAGCGACGATTGATGATTTGCGACAAGTTGATGGCGTGGGTGAAATTGTTGCTGAGTCTGTAGTGGCGTGGTTTGCTGATGAGGATAATGTAAAATTGCTCAATAAATTCACCGAGCTAGGCGTCGTTCCTCGGTTTAATAAAAAATCTGGCGGGTTGAGCGGAAAAAGTTTTGTCATCACGGGTACTCTGAAATCTATGGGACGCGACGCTGTTGCGGATAAAATTCGTAATCTCGGTGGAGTTTTTCAAACTGCAGTTTCTAAAGACACGACATATTTGGTGGCTGGTGGTAAGGTTGGTGCTAGCAAATTGAAAAAGGCTGAGCAATACGGCACGAAAATCATTGACGAGCAAGAACTGTTGAGGATGATAGAAAACGCGGGATGAATTAATGTATAATTTACGCATGGATAAGATTAAAAAACCGAGACTCTATTGTTTCTCTCCAGCGGTAATGTTGGCGACGTTGACAATTGAAATTATTCTGGCAATATATACTTTTTGGAAATATAAATTGAATGCTGTGACGAAGATTGTGATCATGCTGTTGATCTGTTTGGCGCTGTTTCAATGGGCTGAATATAATGTTTGTGAAGGTGCAATTTTTCTGGATAATCTCGGCTGGGCTAAACTTGGCTATATTGCAATTACTATGCTTCCGCCTCTGGGTATTCATTTGATATATAAAATTTCTGGCGATAAGAGGCGGTGGATTCCTGTGCTTGGTTATACTTTTGCCGCAATGTTTATTAGTTATTTTCTATTGGAGGCTAACGGAATTAAGTCTGGGGCTTGCCTGGGTAATTATGTGATTTTTGAAAATCAGCCGGGTGTCGGAATGTGGTATGGTTTGTATTATTACGGCCTATTATTTGCGGCAATTGCTTATGCGTGTGTTAGGAGTAAAACATCCAGCAAACACATTCGGCGCTCTCTAGGTTCGTTGATTGTGGGATATGTTCTATTTATGGCGCCTACGACGTTTGTCAATATCATCGATCCATCGACTATTATCGGAATTCCGTCAATTATGTGTGGATTTGCAGTTTTGATGGCGGTAGTTTTAGCTGGGAAAGTTTTGCCAGAATATGTAAATGAGAAATGATGCTTGTGTTTTTTTGGACGATAATGCATAATTAAACATGAGCTGGTACGCATAGGGGCATTCTCCTATGCTTGCCAATTGAAAGACAAACACATATTCAAATATGCCCCGGGTGGGCGCGTAGCAGCTCTTCTATAATGCTTATGGTATGATATAGTTATGGTTACTGTTTCAAAAAAGAGGGAAGAAAAACTAGCAAAATTAGTGCGAGAATTTTTTGCTGTTCATCCAGAAGTGAAGCTTGTGGCGATAACTGGTAGCGCTGGAAAGGCTAGTGCGAAAATAGCTATCGGTACTGTTTTGGCGCAGCAATTTGATATTCAACTTCGCAATGAAGAGCCGAAAACGAAAGCTGATGTTTTCCTTCAAATGATGGGCGTGAAGATGCCTGAAAAAGGTCTTTTCAAATGGTGGAAGGTGATGCGCGCCGTAAAGAAGAGGATTAAGGCTGAAAAACCGGAAGTTCAAGTGATTGTTCAGGAATTTAATCCAAAGGAACTTGGCTATAACGATTGGTTTAAGGCTTACGTTGTGCCGGATATTACGGTTGTAACTTCTGTGACAAATGGTCGAATGCAGGTTGAATATTCCTTGGAGGAAGTGGCGAATGAGATGATTTCGCTGGCGAATTTCTCACGAATGGCGATGATAAATCGTGATGATATTGACGGGCGTTTTGCTAGTTTTTTGACGAATCCTAATATCACTACGTACGGAAGTGATCCAGTGGCGGAGTATAATTTTGACGATCGTAATTTTTCTCTGAAAGATGGACATCACGGCTTTATTATGTCGCCAGAAAATCCTAACGGATTAGAGGTCAATGTTAAGCTAATTGGCGAGCATAATATTCGTCCAGCGATTGTGGCGGCGGCTATTGGTTATGCGTTTGGTGAAACTGAGGAGAATATAAAAAAGGGTATAGAGAATTTACGTCCACTGCCTGGCAGGATGAATTTGCTGAAGGGCGCGGACAATACTTGGTTGATTGATGATAGCTATAGTTCGACGCCGTTGACTGCCTTGGCGGCTTTACAGTCTTTGTATCGAATTGAGACTCCGCAGCGAATTGCTGTACTTGGCAACATGAATGGCTTAAAGGGAATTTTCGAACAAGCTCACGCTGAACTTGGTTCTCATTGTAGTCCGGATTTGTTGGATTGGGTTGTGACGGTTGGTGAGAAAGCTAATCAATATTTGGCGCCGGCCGCACGCCAAAGAGGTTGTCAGGTGAAGGAATGTAAGAATGCCATCGAGGCTGGGTCTTTCGTGCGCGACAAATTGAAGTCTGAAGGCGTCGCGTTATTTAAGGGTTCAAGTGGCGGCGTATGGCTAGAGGAATCTATAAAAATCAACCTTCATAGCACTGAGGACGATAAATACTTGGTCAGGCAAACGCCGGAGTGGATTGCTAGGAAAAACCAATTTTTCTCACAGTTTAAAGATTAATGTGATATATTAAATTCAAGGTATATAAAACAAGGGGGAATATGGATCAAGGCAATCAACCTGCACCGCAGCCGCAATATAACAGCGTGCCGATGCAACCAAAAAAGAAGAAAACTGGATTGATAATTGGCATAGTGCTGGGAGTTATAGCTCTTATTGCTATTATTTCTGCTGTGCTAGTTTATTTCTTGTGGTGGCAGAATCCAGAAAAGATGGTTACGGACGCTGTGTCTAATGCTATTATGGCAAAGAAGATGACTGCCGACGGTAAGGTGGTTATTGACATGCGCGACCAAGGAAAAATAGAACTAAACGTAAAGACTGCTACTGAGTCGGGAAAGTCAAAGGCTAGTATTGACGCTAAGCTTAATGTTAAGGGAGTTGAGAAAAATATCCCTCTTAAGGGTGATGCGGTTCTTGATAGTGACGGAATGATATATGTGAAGATAAATAACTTTAAGGATTTGTATGGTACTTTGCTTGAGATAGTTATGGAGTCTTCGTCTGGCGGAAACCTATCAAGATCTCAAATAGAAACTTACCGTGATCAGACATTGGAGAAGATGGGTTCTGAGATAGATAAAATGAGTGACACGTGGATGAAGATTTCTCCAGATGAAATCGGTAGCGAATACAAGTGTGGAATTAACGCTCTGAAGAAAATCCAAAGTGACGAAAGTGCACGTAAGGAATTGGCTCAGATTTATCAAAAGAATAGTTTATTCACTATAAAAGATTCAAAGATTAGTGATCGTAACGGCGGACGCGGCTTTGAATTGCAAGGTAATAATAAATCTAATTCGTCAAAATTTGAGGAAGAGTTTAAGAATTCATCAGTCGGTAAGGCGCTCGGTAAGTGTGGAAAATCGAATGGCTACGATAGTAATGACGAATCGACATCTATTGACGAATCTTCATTGAAGGTGTGGGTTGATAGGTCATCTCATGAACTGAAGGCTGTAGAGCTTAAGGGTAATGATAAGAAGGCTTCTGTAGAAATTTCATTTGACATCAATGTGAATAAATCTGAAGAAATCAAGGTTCCTTCGAGTGCTGAGAGCTTGAAAGAGTTTATAGAAGGTTTTATGGAAGGGTATTCGAGCGGATTGTCATCAACCTCGACTAGGTAAATAGCTTAATTGACTAATAATAATCCCGTTCGTAATGAGCGGGATTATTTGCTATAATTACGGATATGAGACGCTATAATCCGACAGAAATTGAACAAAAATGGCAAAACAGATGGGAGGCTGACGGTACTTACGCGGTTGATTTTAATGGCACGACTCGGCCGAAATATTACAGTTTGAGCATGCTTCCGGGGATTACAGGGGCGGGAATTCACATTGGTCACGGTCGTACTTTTCAATTTGCCGACATCAAAGCACGATTTAAGCGTCAGCAGGGCTATAATGTCTATCATCCAATCGGCTGGGACAGCTTTGGTCTGCCGGTTGAAAACTACGCTATTAAAGTCGGAAAAACGCCGCGTGTGGCGCACGATGAGGCGAAAGTTCACTTTAAGGAGCAATTGAAGCGACTTGGGTTTAGTTATGATTGGACAAAAGAAATTTCTACAGCTGATCCAGAATATTACAAATGGACTCAGTGGATTTTTGCGCAATTATACAAGCACGATTTGGCATATCAAAAAGAGCAGCCGCAATGGTGGTGCGAAACTGATAACACAGTGCTTGCTAACGAACAGGTTGAAGGTGGCAAATGTTGGCGCTGTGGTAATCCTGTAACCAAGCGAAATCTCAAGCAGTGGTTTTTCCGAATTACGGCGTATGCAGATGAAATTTTAGAGGCAACCGATGCGCTTGATTGGACGGAAATGGTTAAAACCATGCAGAAAAATTGGATTGGTCGATCAGTTGGCGCGGAAGTTGAATTTGCGGTTAGTGGTCAAGATTCCAAGATTACAGTTTTTACAACTCGTCCTGACACGTTATTTGGCGCGACGTATGTAGCTTTGGCGCCGGAGCATCCTCTGATTTCTCAGTTGGTCAATTCTGATACGCGCGAAAAGGTTGAAGCGTATATCCAAGCTTCGCAACAAAAATCGGATGTTGAGCGCCAAGAGAATAAAGAGAAAACGGGCGTATTTACTGGCAGTTATGTCATAAACCCAGTTAATGGTCAAAAATTGCCAATCTGGGTGGCGGATTATGTTTTGGGTGGCTATGGAACCGGCGCAGTCATGGCGGTGCCAGCGCACGACGAGCGCGATTTTGCGTTTGCCGAGAAGTTTGATTTGCCGATTATCCAGGTTATTGATAAGCCTGAGCATTCAGCCGATGCTGGCTGTTATTCTGGTGAAGGTGAGTTGATAAATTCTGGTCAATTCAATGGGACTAGGAGTGAGGATGCTCGCGAGCAAATTGTTGCGTGGCTGGAGCAGCAGAATTCTGGGCGAAGCAAAACCACGTATAAAATGCGCGATTGGTTGATTTCTCGTCAGCGCTATTGGGGTGCTCCGATTCCAATTGTTCATGTTGATGGCCGTGCGCCAATTGCCGTGGCTGATGAATGCTTGCCGGTGATTTTGCCAGAGGTGGAGAACTTTAAGCCAACGGGCGGTAATACTTCCGTTTTGGCCCAGGTTGATGATTGGGTGCGAGTTTGGGTGGATGTTGAAACTGGAAAAACTGTACCGATTACAGAAAATAAGCCTGACGGCGACAATTGGGTAGAAGGTCGGCGCGAGACTGACACTTTGGATGGCTATGCTTGTTCTAGTTGGTATTTCTTACGATATCTCGACCCACACAACGATAATGAAGCATGGAATCCTGAGAGAATTAACCATTGGATGCCGGTTGATTATTACAATGGTGCTGATCACGCCGTGGCTCACTTGCTATACAGTCGTTTCTGGATGCGATTTTTCTATAAGCTCGGTCTCGTTCCGACTCCAGAACCTTTTAAGCGAATGATGTACAATGCCTACATTATGGCACCAGACGGTCAGAAAATGTCCAAGTCTAAGGGCAACGTTATTGATCCAATGGAGATTATGGACAGTGGATATGGCGCTGATGCGCTGCGAGTTTACGAAATGTTCATCGCGCCTTATGATATGGATGCGCCATGGGATCCTCGTGGCGTTCCGGGAACTTATCGATTCTTAAACCGAGCATGGAATTTGGTTCAGGAGTTCGTTGATAAGGATCCAAACGACTCTCTTGACGCGAATGAAAAAACAGCTCAAGAATTATTGCGATTAACTCACTCGACAATTAAAAAAGTTACTCGCGACATTGAAGATGAGAAGTTTAACACGGCTGTGGCTTCGATGATGGAAATGGTCAATGGCCTGTATAAGATAAAAGAATCGCATGGAATTGACATGTCGGACGAGTGGCGATTTGCGTTAGAAAGTTTGATTCAGATTTTGGCGCCTTTTGCTCCGCATATCACAGAGGAATTGTGGCGTGAAATGGGTCATGATGATACGGTTCATGTTAGTCACTGGCCGAAGTGGGATGAAAAATATCTAAAGAGCGATACGATGACTATTATAGTTCAAGTGAACGGCAAGCTTCGTGCAAAACTTGAACTGCCGAGTGATATGGACAATCAGGGTGTTGAAGAAGCGGCTCTAGCTGACGAAAATGTCCAGAAATTCACAAACAATAAACCACCTAAAAAGATGGTTTATGTTCCAGGTAAGTTGGTGAATATCGTGGTTTAGAAGACGGTCTATTTAGATTTGTCTTCTATTTTCGTTATGGCTATGCTTGGCTTTCCGTCACCGTTTATGTCACCTATGGCAATGTTGACAGTAGATCCTGGTTGGACCTCTGAGTCGCCAGTCTTGTTTTTGTAGAGATCTTTCATGTAGACAGCAGTTTCGTATATGGAGCTTCTTGCCTCATTAGGATCTATCTTATTCTCAGGATTTTCTTCGTTGTATTCTTTCATGGCTGTTTCGGCTACCGAAGTCGGATTTTCTCCTTCTTCAAGCGTGACAGTGTGAATTTCTGTGTCTTCTGGCAGCTCCGTGATGACTCCATTGCTGTAATTCTCTACAACTTGAGCTACTTGGTGTGCAGGGCTTGGTCCTTTTTCTGGTGATTTAGGACTATGAAATAAGCCTAGGGCGTTTGCAGCTCCAGCCAATCCTAACGCGGCTAATGCTACTGCACCGATTTTAACTACAGATTTTGGTATTTCTATTACAGATCTGTCGTCTTCATTGTTGTTTTGTGATGTAAATCGTTCCGTGTTCATGTTTGCTATATTACCATAAACGACATAAAAAGTCAATATTATTATCTAATTTGCAGACAGGCTCTTGAGATTGTCTAATAAAAAAGGTATAATGGTACGTAAGTTTTATGACAACCTAAAAGAGGAGAATAAATTATGGCACAACCTAAGAAACAGAGTAGCCCACGTAAAACTGGTCTTCGTCGCAGCCACTTGGTATTAAAATTGGCACGTCGTGTTAACGCAACTTCACCAGTTAAAGTGAAGACGACCAAGCGTGAAACCGGTAAAACAACAAAATAATAATTACGAACAGGACGCTTAATAATGGCATCAAACCGTCATTTGGGACGAATTGTCGCACTGCAAACACTTTATGAACATGAATTTCGCAAAGAGGTTGGTGATAGCGATGTTGATTATAAGACTATTTTAAAGCGTAATTTGGCTGAATATAAATCATCGGTTGACGATATTGAATTTATCGATAATTTGATCAGTGGCGTGCTTTCGACGCAGAGTCAATTGGACGAGAAATTGCAGCCATTGGCGCCAGAATGGCCTATTAGTCAGTTGCCGCGAATTGATCGGGCAGTACTTAGAATTGGTTTATATGAATTGCTATATTGTGCAGATACCGTTCCACCAAAAGTGGTGATTAACGAAGCAGTAGAGTTAGCAAAAGCGTTCGGTTCGGATAACTCGGGTAAGTTTGTGAATGGCGTGCTTGGCACGGCACTCCGTACTCTCGTGGAGGAGTCCGACAGTGAGAACAAGCAACTTTGATAAGATAAAAAAATATTTTGGTGGCAGCAAGAAGCCATTGATTCAGGAAATTGTGCGCGAGCCAACTGCCGGTGGCGTGATTTTTCGTCGTAATAAAAAGGGCGAGGCAGAATTTTTGCTTTATCAGGACGCTCGCGATCGCTGGACAATTCCCAAAGGGCACATTGAGCCAGGTGAAACAGCTCAAGTGACGGCTCGTAGGGAAATCGGCGAGGAAACTGGGCTGAAGAAAATTGAACTGCACGGCTGGCTAGGAAAGGTGAATTTTCGTTATCGTCGAATCGATAAATTGGTATTGATGACAACGCAAGTTTATCTAGTTAAGGCGCTGGATCCTAATGAGAAACTCCAAAAGGAAGAGTGGATGAATGGTCTTAAATGGTTTAGTTTTCATGAGGCGCTGGATGAAGTTGAATATGAAGATATTGGCAAGCTGATTCTTTTGGCAATGAAACGAATTAGACAGGAGAACTTATAAATGAACGGAATGAACACTGCGCCGTATCAAGATTTTGCGCGCGAAAAATTAGGTTTTGAATTTACGAATTTGGATTTGCTGATTACAGCTTTGACTCACCGTAGCTATGTGAATGAGCATCGAAAATCCGTTCATCACCACAATGAGCGCTTGGAATTCTTAGGTGATGCGGTTTTGGAATTGGCAGTAACAGAATATTTGTTTACGCATTTTTCTGAGCCAGAGGGAATTTTGACTGCTTGGCGGGCAGCTTTGGTACGAACGGAAAGTATTGGTGACGCTGGTGATAAGTTGGGTTATGGTCCGCTGATTCGTATGTCAAAGGGCGAGAAAAACGGCTCAGAGCGAGCGCATTTACAGATTTTAGCCAATGCATTTGAGGCGGTAATCGGCGCAATTTATTTGGAGCGTGGCTTTGATGATGCTCGCGATTTTATTCACAAGCATATAATTGTTAAGTTGGATGGAATTTTGGAGTCTGGCAGTTGGCGTGATCCGAAGTCATATTTGCAGGAGATTTCTCAGCGAGTTGACAATCAAACGCCGGTATATAAAGTCCTGAGCGAAGAAGGTCCAGATCACGATAAAGTCTTTACTCTTGGGGTTTTTGTTGGCGATAATATGATGGGGCGAGGCATTGGTCCGTCAAAGCAAGTCGCCCAACAGCAAGCTGCTCGCGCTGCAATTGCTAAATATAAAGAATCTGGCGAGAAATAATTAAAGTTTGCACGGCGTAAACCGCTCGTGTATAATGAAAATACAGTTTAATTCCAGGAGGAGGGGCAGAATGTCAACAATAGATCAGCAGTTTGTAGAATATACTGTAAAGGCGTTGGTCGGACATCCAGAAGACGTCGTAGTAGACCGAACAATTGATGAAAAGGGCGTTTTACTAACATTGACAGTTAATCCAGCAGATTTGGGTCGAGTTATTGGTAAGCGCGGCAGTACGGCACAGAGTTTGCGCACGCTTCTGCGAGCTTTGGGCGCAAAGAATGATGCTCGATATAACTTGAAGATCGTTAACAATGATGGTTTTTCTGGTGAGCGTGAGGGTAATAGCTATAACGATCATGCTTCTGTGGATAACTCAACAGATGAAGCTGTGGAAAATGGATCTTCTTACGCAGAAAACACCAGAAAAGAGCTTGCAGAACTCGATGACCTTGATATATAATTAGAACCAGTTCAAGCACAGACATTATGCGAGAACAGCTCTATGCGAGACAATGGGAAACCATTGAGAGCCTTATTTGTGCTAAAAAACCGTCCTTATTGGGGCGGTTTTTTGGTGGGGTAAAATTCTCGGGTGTTGACATGACTGCCTAGGTGTGGTATATATTTATCAGCTTCTGCTCAGCCGAGTAGAGGTAGATCCATCCAGAAGAGGAGAGCAAGATGCTCACTGAAGAAGAACTCCGCGAATGCTTTGGCGGGATGGCGTTGATCCCGCACGAACTTACGCAGTTCGATATCGAGAACAGCTACCGCCGCTGGCGCTACAAGTCTTCAAGCCGTGGAGTTTCCCTCGGGGAATACACCCGAGTTGACACCGACGGTGAAACCGTTTTTGTAAAGATTCGAGGATCCCTCAATCTTTACGAGGGGTATGAAGTACCCCTGTCCGGGGGTGCTTCCCCCGTTGCATGGAAAGTGGGCGATGCGGTCACCTCGGTGACGCTAACCCGCGAAGATCTTACTCTCCGAGGAGAAGGGCTTAGTATTCACATAAGCCCCAACGTACACCTAGGAGGAAGCGGGAACTTCCGAGGAGATGTATTACCCCTCAATGCGATGGCTGCTCTGATTGCATTCTCGAATGTGAACGAGTGTGTGATCTATTCCCTTATTGACCTGGTGAGCGGCAGGGGTGAAGGAAAAGCTTCATACCTTTATAGCAGTGAGGAGTGGAGGTCGCTCTTTCCGGGGAGAGATGAAGCTGAGTTCTGGAGCTGGGATTTGACATTGGGATACCCAAATGCCAAAGATACCAGACACCTAGAAGAGACGAACGGTTGGATTTTATCTCTTCCTTCCTAGTCCACTGAGAGAAAATAGCTCGCCTTGAGACGTCAGATCTCGGCTGAGCCTCTTGGTGGGCTATTTTCATGTCTTTTTATTTATAATATCCGTGAGTTTATGATATAGTATGGTTTAATATCAAGTGAGTAATAGTTTTTATAAAGGAGATTTATTATGTACGGAAGTCGCGAATATTACTGGATACCCTTTAATAATAATCATGCTCTCTCAGACCCAAATCCTAATCCAAAAGGTCTGCAAGGGGTGTGGAGACTAAGAACGAGTCAAGCAATGATGATAGCCTACGAGAGAGGCTTAAATAAGATAGCCAGAAGAGAGAAGGCGCTCGGACGCCCTCTAACCGAAGACGAAAAAGAAAAAATATGGTATGTAACAAGAGATTCTCCCCAGGAACAGACTAAAATGTTACAAATAGCTAATAGAATATACGATCTTCCGGGTGGCGACAAGCACGAACACCCGTTCTCAGAAAAAAATCCTCCCATGTCTTCAGACCAATGTAAAGCTACTCCGTATACGTATATAGTGAAGAAAATAATAGGATACAGTGTATGTGAAGACGATGGAGACGTATTTTCACCGTGTGGGGCATGTTTTGTATCTGAGATGCGTATAGCCAAACGATTCGAAAGTCTACTTTCCGACAAAAACAACAAGGAATATGAGGAATATGTGGATCTTATACATAATATGCGCGATGAAACCCTAGCATACATAAAAGAAAGAAAAGCAGACAAGACATACGCACCAGAGCCATATATACATTATTACGACATTTTGGATGATGAAGGAACTGTTCGTGAGTTTGCTAAAGCTGTATCTGATCTTGATACAGACACAGTTTGTGAAATACTTGAGCAACTGCTTCGTAAGACAATGATGGAGCAGCAGAGCGAACAGAATCCAATATTAAAAATTGCAGCTGAAGCGATCGACAAATGTATGAAAAACATATAACGGTTTCTGTTGTCTGCTAAAAAACCGTCCTTACTGGGGCGGTTTTTTGGTGAGGAATAATTTCTATAAAAAGACATGAAAATAGCCCGCCAAGAGCTTCGGCCGAGGCTTAAGCCTCAAGGCGAGCTATTTTCGGCGGGCGGTTAAGCCCTTTGGGAGAGCATCCACTCATCGCGGGGATGAGTGAGGTGAATCTTATCCTCATTTCCTCGAGCGATTCTTTTGAGTGCTCTGGAAGTCGTGTCCTTGTCAACTTGCAACGCTTCCATGAGCGTGCAAATAGTAAGGGGTGGAGCGCCCTTCACGTTGTAAATGATCAAACAGTCATTCCTGGAGCGTACTTCAACTTTATCAATGACATTCGGTCTTTTGAATGTTATTGATATAGATTTGGTAGCGTCAGGTGCGAGAATGTCTATGAAATCTATCATCATCTCTGACTGCTTGTCTGTGTGAGGCGGGGTGTGTCCTATCCTTACGGATAGGACAACGTGAATAGTAGCCTCTCTATCAATCGAGATGCGGACAGGCTGAGACAGCCAGTCCATCGCTCTTGCTATGCGCTTGATCGTCTTGTAGATTTTCGCGTAGGTCTTCGCGTAGGTCTTCTCGTCGACACTCTCGTCGATTAGTCTACGGGTAATCCTGTCGATTATCTTGGTGCTCTCATCGTAGATCGTTTCCACGACAATTCCTTCCTGCATAAGGGCTACCTTCACTCGGTTGAGTAAAAGCTGATATATATATCATACCTGGACAAAAAAGTCAACACTTGCTACACTGTAACAGATGAGAAAGTTTCAAGTAATTACGCTTTTCCCAGAAATGACGACGGGAGTTTTTAATAATTCCATGATGTGGAAGGCACAAAAAGACGGTATCGTAGAGCTTACGACGGTGAATCTGCGGGAGTTTGGTTTGGGTCCTCGTCGTCAGGTTGATGATACTCCTTATGGCGGCGGCGACGGGATGCTTCTTATGGTTGAGCCGTTATGGAAAGCGGTAGAATTTGCGAAATCTCAAGATGAAACAGCGAAAGTGGTATTAATGAGTCCGCGCGGGCAGCGCTGGAAGCAGGCTAAAGCTCAGGAAGAAGCCGATGATGACAGTGGTGTGATATTTATTTGCGGGCGATACGAGGGTGTTGATGAGCGAATTTTAGAACTAGTTGATGAGCAATGGAGTATTGGCGATTTTGTGCTGACGGGCGGAGAGCTGGCGGCAATGATGATGATTGATTCTATTGTTAGGTTGATTCCTGGAGTTTTGGGCGGTGAAAAATCTGCGGAAATTGAAAGTTTTTCAGATGGAGAAACGTTGGAATTTCCACAATATACACGACCTGAGGAGTTTAAAGGTTTACGTGTGCCGGATGTTTTATTGAGCGGACACCACGGAAAAATTGCCGAGTGGCGCGCTGAACAATCGCGGATATTGACCAATAAAAATACCCCATAGAGACGGGGTATTTTAAGTTGTGGTGGATTTGTCGTAGAGCGAAAGATACGATTTTGTGGTGTTTATTTTTGTAACGTTCGCTGATTTAACTTTATGACGTTTTTATAAAAAGTGCAAGTGCTTTCGTAAAAAATACAACAAGCTTGAGCTTTTTTGACGCGCAAGCTATACTGAAATTATGTCTAGAAAAGTGAATAAAATTGTTAAATTGATTGCAGGAATATTAATAATGGTGCCGTTATTATGTCAATTATTTACGTTTGAGAAGTTTTCTGCGGTCCTTACTTCTGCGGGGGTTCCGTCATCTTTAAATCTTCCGATTGCGATAATATTGGTGGTTGTTGAGCTAACGTCGTTGCCGTTTTTAATTGATATGAATATGACAAAAAGAATTACTCTGACGAGCAGAGTGACTGGTTTTTTAAGTTTGGGGATTATGACGGTAATTAGTTTTTTGGCGTTTGCGAATGGGCATGCGGCGGTGATATTTGGTGCAACGATAAAGAATGTGAATAATGTGGCTGCGATTTTTCTGGTATTCATGATGTGGATTTTGTTGATTTGCGTAAATTTATCGACGAAAAAAACAGCCAAATAATTGGCTGCTAAATCTCAAACTTGGCTGGGATGGAGGGATTCGAACCCCCGAATGGCGGGACCAGAACCCGCTGCCTTACCACTTGGCGACATCCCAACGGCAAACATAATTGTACTATAGAAAAATGATTTCCGCAAGCGTTTACTGGTCAGCGTTGACGCGATATACTTATAGTATGGATTTGCAATGGATCGTGAAGTTAATTGCCGATGGGCTGGTAATACCGGTCGTGCTAATTGGTGCGTACGCACTGATAAAATTGGTTCCAAATAAAGAGAAGTATCAAGTTTATAGCCAAGTGTTGATGGCTGGTTTGACTGCTTACGTGTCGGCAAAAATTATCGGGTCAATTTATCAACCAGATCAAATGCGCCCGTTCGAGATTCTGGGCGTATCTGCCGGCGCGTCATTCCTTAATAATCCGGGTTTTCCGTCTGATCACGCGCTATTTACAATGGCGATTACTTTGGCGGTATTTTTCGGAGCAAAGAGTTGGCGGCTGGCTGTTATTTGTTTAGTTATGACGATCTTAATATGTGTCGGTCGAGTTATTGCTCTGGTGCATACACCACTTGACGTTGTTGGCGGATTATTGATTGCTTGCGTAGGGATTATTTGGTATAAACCGATGAATATCCTGAAAAAGCATAATATTTAAGCATATACATTTGCAATATTGACAAGTTTACGTTACAATTTATGTATGAAATTATTGTCAGCTATTTTCCGTGAAGAAATATCAGATTACACATATCCATTTTCAAGGCGAGTTTTCTTGAGGATTTTGGCGATTTTAGTTGCTAGCGGCGTGGCTATCTGGTTGCTGGCGCTTGCGTTTGATAAATTTATGATCACGCCTGTATTTTGCGCGAACGCTGAACATATTTCTATTTGCGCAAACAGCACGAACATTGCATCTTACGTTGCGTTGGTTCTGGCGGGAATTATGTTGGTGCCGGTGTTGGCGGTATTTGGCATTAAGCGACCTCTGTTGGTAGTGATCGCGGCAACTGTGTCGTTGTGGGGCGCTACATTATGGGCTGGCGGATCTTGGATTTTGTCATTGCTATGGGTAGTTTTGGCGACAGTTTTGGTATATTTGTCGTTAATTTGGTTGAATAGAATTCGTGGCAATGGCGCGGCAATTTTATTTATGACTTTATTTGCGATCTTAGCACGAGTTGTCTTAGTATTGTAATCACTGTACACTAAGTGTATGGAAATCATTATCATTATTCTCTTAATTGTTATTACTATTGGTTTGGGCGCGACTTTATTTGTCTTGCAATCAAAAATCAGCGAGCTAAAAAATCAATCATCCGTCGAGCTAATTAAAACCGATGTCGTGGAATTGGGGCGGACGATTGCGAAACTGAATGAATCCGTTAGCGATAAATTGGAGCGAAGTAACGCGCAAGTTCAGACTTCCGTGCAGAAACAATTATCAGAAAGCGCAAAGTTGGTGGCTGACGTGACACAGCGATTGGCAAAATTGGATGAGACCAATAAACGCGTGGTCGATGTGGCGACCGATCTGAAAACCTTGCAAAACGTGTTGCAAAATCCAAAGCAGCGTGGCGTTTTTGGGGAGTTTTATCTGGAGAGTGTGCTGGATAATGTTTTGCCAGCCAAGCAATATCAAATGCAATATCGCTTCAAGGACGGTGAAATTGTTGACGCGGTTATTTTTCTGGACAAGGGTCAAATACTGCCGGTGGACAGTAAGTTTTCTTTGGAGAATTACAATCGCATGATTAACGCCGAGACAAAATCTGAGCGCGAAATGTGGCTGAATAAGGTGAAGGCTGACCTTAAGGGGCGAATCGACGAAACTAGTAAATACATTCGTCCGCGTGAAAACACTATGGACTTTGCTTTTATGTTTATCCCTAGCGAATCTTTGTATTACGATCTTCTGATTAACAATGTCGGTCAGGGCGGTTCGAGTCGCGATCTGATTGAATATGCATTCCGAGATAAACGAGTGATTATTGTGAGTCCGACTAGTTTTTTGGCGTACCTGCAGACCGTTCTTCAGGGGCTTCGTAGTCTGCAGATTGAAGAGCAGGCCAAAGATATTCAAGTTCGAGTTGGGCAATTGGGCGTTCACATTAAAAAGTTTGACGAGTTGATGACGAAAATGGGCAAGAGTCTTAGCACGACCGTTGGTCATTATAACAATACATACAAGGAGCTAGGGAAGATCGATAAGGACGTCGTGCGAATTTCTGGTGGCGATAACCAAGCGCAGCCAGAGCTGATTGATCGGCCGACTCAGGAAGATTGACATAAAAAATACCCCGCCGATTAAGCGGGATATTTTATTGTGAAGTTATAATCTATTCTTCGTCTTTGTTTCGGTAATTGACGAGTAGAAATAGGTTGCCGCCTAATGCTGCGCCGATTAGGGTAGCGGCAATTACTTCCAAGCTAAAGCGTGAATAGCTCTTTTCACCTTCAGCTGGCAATACTCCGTTGCTGCGTAGTTGAGAGTCGGTTTTCTCTGTAACAGCCAAAGAAACTGCTGGGTTCAAAGTTGCGCCTGAGATGTAGATCTCGCGTGGGTAAGTGCGGCCGTTTTTCTCAGTTTGAGTAGTGCTTTGATCTTTTTGGATTTTTGCAATGGCAGTACTTTTAATGTATGAAGAGATTGAGCCAGATACGACAAGACCAATCATCAACGCCAAGCCAATTCCAAAAGCTTGACCAGCTGCTTTGATTTCTTTGCGCTGCAAAACTGCGGCAATACCAAATACAAATACAGCGGTACCGACTAACTCCATCGCGAAGATGTTCCAAGAGAACGCGGTGAATTGGTCAAAGCTTAGAGCAAATCCGCCGTTTGTTAATGAGCCGACAAGTACGATAGCTGCCATTGCACCGAGGAATTGTGCGCCCCAGTAAAATGGTACAAGTACGGTCTTTAGCTTACGCATCGTCCATAGACCAAATGTGACAGCTGGGTTTACGTGTGCGCCAGAAATGTTGCCGATAATTGCAACGATGAACATCAACGCAAAACCGACATACATCGATGACAAAATATCTGATGCGAATAATGCGGCAAGTGTCAAAATGAACGTACCGATAACTTCCGCAATAACGATGTTAATTAAGTTGTTTGGTAATTTAGAATCTAGTTCGACACGCTTGCTTTTAGCGGTAGATTCAGCAACGACGCGCTTGACGGTCGTTTTGGTTTCAGTCTTAGCGGCAGCGGTTTTCTTTTCTGCGGCTTTAACTGGGGCTTTCTTTGAAGTTTTCTTCGTAGCCATATTCCCTCCTTAAAGTAATATCACGACTATTATAACATAATTTGCTATACTGTAGTTATGGGATTATTTGTAAATCAACAAGATCAGCGTAGTGAATTGCAAGAGCGAATTGCGGCGGAATTAAGAGAGAAGGCAAAAGCTTCGAGTTTGCAAGAAAAGGCAACTATGGACGGCGTCGACGACATAAGATATTTGGAAGGCACGAAACAGACGACGACTTTGGCGTGGGCGTGGATTTTAATTGCTATTATGGCTGGTGCGGTGATTGTAATGTTTTTAATGCAAGGACGATAAAATGGTTGACTTAGACGAATTGAGAAAAGAAATAGTTTTGGCGGTTTCGCAATCCAAATCTCCGCGTGAGTTTTTGCGCGATCGACGACTTAGGGAATTGTACGAGCAAATCAAGTCATTGCCGCCAGTTGAGCGTGGTCCGTTCGGTAAGCAGATTAACGAGCTGAAACAAGCTGTTGAACAGGCTATTGCTGTGCGACTGGAAGAGCTGGAAAAAGTTGACTTGAAACCGATTGACGTTACGGCGCCGATGGATGTAAATTCTCCAAAACCTGAACTTTTGCCGAGCGAACAAGGCACGATTCATCCGCTGAGCGCTGAAATTGAGCGCATCTCTGAGATTTTTAATCGCATGGGATTTGTCACGGAAGAGTCCAGAGAGATTGATGATCAATTCCATATGTTTGAGAGTTTGAATTTTCCAAAAGGCCATCCAGCGCGCGACGATTACGATACGTTTATGACCGAGGAAACTGATTCTAATGGCGATCGTTTGATTGCTCCGGCACATACGTCGACTATGCAAAATCGCGTGTTGACGAAATATCGCGACAATTTGGAAAAGGGCGAGGCTATTGCCGCTATCGTTCCTGATCGCGTTTTTCGTAACGAAGATTTGGACGCGCGCCACGAGCATACGTTTTATCAAGTCGAAGGCGTGTACGTTTCGCGTCGGGTTAATGTTGGCAATTTGATTGCTACGTTGCAAGAATTTTTGCAGGAATATTACGGCAAGAAACTTGACGTTCGCGTTAATCCATTTTACTTTCCGTTCACTGAGCCTAGCTTCGAGTTTGCGTTAAGCTGTCCGTTTTGTGAAGGAAAAAATCCTGAATGTAAAGTTTGCTCTGGTGAAGGTTGGATTGAGCTATTGGGTTGCGGAATGATCCATCCAAATGTTCTTCGGGCTGCGCAAATTGACCCGAATGAATATACGGGATTTGCTTTTGGTTGCGGAATCGACCGCTTGGTTATGATGAAGTATGGAATCGAAGATGTCCGTCATTTTGAAAGTGGCAAATTGGACTTTTTGGAACAATTTTAAGCAATATGAAACTTCGACAGATTAAGGATTTTTTATACAAGAATCGCCTTCAGGCGCTCTGTATTCTTAATGGTGTCGTTTTGGCTGTGGGCTTGGTTGTGGCGATGCTGCTTTCTGATGATACTCGGTGGACGAACTGGAGTTTGAGTAGATTGGGCGAAACCACCTCGAACCGTTTGTCTGCATTTTCGTTCAATTCGGGAGTGTTTTTATCTGGTTTGATTATGGCGACGATTGGGTTTTTTATGAATCGTGGTTATCTTAAGCTTGGTCAAATTCGCTCTGCTCGAATATCTGGCTGGATACTTTCATTGTTTGCGATTTGTATGATAGGAGTGGCGCTTTGTCCGAACGATACAATGCACGCGGCGCATTTTGTTTTCTCGCGTGGCATCGTGATATTGATGGTGCTTTTGATGTTTCTTTTGCCGTCAAGCTTGAGCTATTTAACTCATCGCGAGCGAATCTCATCCTTCAGTTTTCCGATTTTTGCGGCAATTATAGCGGCGCAAGGTTACGCAATGGGCAAGTTTTGGTTTGTGATAGTAGAAGTTTTATTGGGAATTTTTGCGACGATGTGGCTGGCTCTGGTTTGTCGTCGAATGGAGCTTAAATTGTCCGACTTGAAAACTTCGTAAAATGCTATAATTACTTCAAAAGGAGTAATTATGAATCACGCAATTTTTGACAACATCGTATAGCGGTAAGTTGGACTTTTTGGAACAGTTTTAAGGAGCTATTACACACGATAATAGTAGTAGCTCAAAAACTTGTAATAAAAGAGGCAGTTCTGTGTGCCGATAGAGAATTTGTTGCAGCGAGAGAGATCGCTAAAAAAGATAGGAGGAGGTAAAATGGATACACAACAATTTGACGCACTCATCATTGGTTTTGGCAAAGCTGGCAAAACATTGGCGGTAGCGCTGGCAAATGCGGAAAAAAAGGTAGCGCTAGTGGAGCGGTCGCCAAAGATGTATGGCGGCACCTGTATTAATATTGCTTGTATTCCTACTAAGGTGCTAGTCAATGCAGCCGAACATCATCAAAGTTTTGATGAGGCGATGGCACATAAGACAACAGTGGTAGCGCGGTTGAATGAGAAGAACTATCACATGCTTGCGGATCGTGAGACAGTGAGCGTCATTGAGGGTGAGGCATCGTTCGTAGATGATCGTACTGTGAAGGTTGTGGCGGGTAGCGACGAGCTAGTAGTTAGTGCACCGCAGATTTTTATTAACACCGGTGCGGAATCAATCATCCCAGATATTCCAGGTGTTGATAAGCCGTTTGTGTATACCAGTACTGAATTGCTGGATAGAATGACGCAGCCAAAACAGCTAGCTATCATTGGTGGCGGTTATATTGGGTTAGAATTTGCCTCAACTTATGCCAAACTTGGTACAAAAGTAACAGTATTTGAGAGGGGCGATGCTCTGCTTGCACGTGAAGATCCAGCAATTGCTCGGGCTGCTACTGAAGCATTGCAGGCACAGGGTATTGAGATTGTGTTTAGTGTGGATGTGACGGCTATTGAGGGTGAGTCTACTGCGACGATTCGCACAGTAAATCATGATGATTACGCTGGTTATGATGCGGTTTTGATGGCTACGGGCCGTCGCCCGGCAACGATGAGCTTGAATTTACCAGCTGCTGGTGTAGCGACGGATGAGCGCGGGGCAATTGTGGTTGATGAAACACTTCGCACTAGTCGGTCGCATATTTGGGCAATGGGCGATGTAACGGGCGGGCCACAATTTACCTATGCGTCGCTGGACGATTTTCGGATTGTGAGAAGCCAGTTGCTGGGTGACGGTCTGTACACTCGCGCCAAACAAAAAACCTTGCCGTACACGGTCTTTATGCAAACGCCGCTAGGTCGGGTGGGTATGACAGAGGCTGAGGCGCGTGCGACGGGGTGCGAAATTATCGTAAAAGAGCTGCCTGCTATGGCTATTCCACGCCTGCATGTTGATAATGCTACAACAGGATTGCTGCGTGCGGTGATTGATGCAAACACTGAACAAATTTTGGGTGCTAGTTTATTGTGTCGTAATTCACCAGAAGTCATTAATATTATCAAAACTGTAATGGATAATGGTCTGCCATATACTGTGCTGCGTGACCAAATATTCACTCATCCAACGGTGAGTGAGGCATTAAACGATTTATTTGCATAAAGGAGCAATTATGAATCACACAATTTTTGACGACATCGTATCTGGAAAAATGAAATCTTGGAAGATTTGGGAAGATGAGAAATTCCTAGCATTTTTAACACCGTTTCCGAACACACCAGGTTTTACTGTGGTGATTCCGAAGCAGAATCCGGGCGATTACGTATTTTCTTTGGATGACAATTTATATTCTGAAATGATGCTGGCGGTGAAAAAGGTTGCTGGTATTTTGGAAAAAGCATTTGACACTCCACGGGTAGCGCTGATTTTTGAAGGTACGGGCGTGGCACATGTGCATGCCAAATTGATGCCGCTTCATGGCGATTTGGCAAAGGGAATTGGTTCGCCAGTGTCGCACGAGCAAGCGTTTTATGAGGAATATCCTGGCTGGCTAACTACGACTGACGGTCCGAAAATGGACGACGCTCAATTGGATGAAATTCAGGTGCGAATTTTAGCTGTGCAAGGTAAATAGGATAGCTAGTTCACCTCTAATTTTACGTTTTTTCCTTCGTACATATCCAAATAAAACGGATATAATTTGGCGGCGTGCTTTTTAACCTCGTCTTGGTTTAAGGCTACAATGTCGTGACCGATACCAAATGAGGTCGGAATTGAATAATATTGGAATTTGGCGCCAGAAGCTGCAGCCATTTGCTTGGGTATGTTGACCGCGAGATTTTTATCAATTGCGGTGTCGTTTTCGCTCGTTACAACCCCGACATATTTTAGCCCTGGAGCTTTTAGGTCGGATTTATAGTTCTTGGCGATTATTATATATTTTCCAAGAGCGCGATATGACAAATTGCTACCCGTAAACGAATCTGGAAGAATATTACGTCCGTAAAGATTTCGTAAAAGCGGAATTTTCCAGGAAGGAGTTTCCGACGATGAAGGCTGATAAAAAGGTGATAGAAGTAGCGCTCGTGATATGGTTTGGCTGTTGTACTGAGTAATCCAAGTCGCCATATTTGCGCCGCCAGAAAGTCCGACAACTCCCGCTTCATCGCCTAAACCGCTAATTATGCTGGTGCTGGATTTCATAAATTGCGCCATTGCTGGAATGGTGATTTCTCCGTGTCGTTTATTGTCCGTCAGACCGTGGCTGGGGACGCGGGGAATATAGACGTTATAGCCGGCATTGAAAAAGGTGTCGCCCAAGTCTGCGAATTGCTGTGGGCATGCGCTTACGCCATGAATCATCATGACGGCTTTGGCGGTTTTTTTGCCGTGGGTTTTAATAATCGATCGGCATTCTGATCTAACGTCGGTATTTGAAGTGTCTTCGCTAACAGTGCGATTTGCGGCGGCGATGGCGTCGTTGTAGCTCAATTTTTCAGAGCTTGCAGATTGCAATTGCTTGGATGTTGCTGGCCAAAAGAAAGCTGCGGCGACTAGTAAGGCGGTTATAATGACAATTGAGCAGACTACCCAAATAGTAATTTTTATGATGCGATTTTTTCGTGAAGTATTCATGGGTATATTATAGTATATTTTAATATTATTTCAGCTTAAGCATTATAGTAGGCGTATAATAACCAATACAATGAAAGTCAATTATTTACAATTATCAAACATTCTTAGTTTTAAATATGAGGAGGATATAAACAACGCTTTTAAGATTGAATTTGACCCGTACCTTAGCATTATTATTGGAGGGAACGGATCCGGCAAGTCAACAGCCTTAGAGGCTATGAATTTTGTATTCACAAGAGTTCTATTTAAATATTGTGAGGTTAGAGATTATAATTCTTTGTTGCCAGGTGAAGCTCGAAGAAGTTCCCTCGTAATAGATGATCGATCTAGTCATATTTCAGGTCTTCGGCTCCAGCCTAATTGGAATTCGGAATCGAAACCACAGAGAATAAGAATATCATTTACACTTGATGATATTGATAACGCTAACATGAGCCATATAGCAAATAATTACACTCATATAAAAAATATATTTGAGGAGTATTCTTATATAAAATTTCCCATAGATTTTAGGCCTATAAATGGCGATATAAAAATTGTTATAGATATTATCTTTAATTATGAAAAAAGCACATATAATGTAGAATATACTGATTCCACGCCGGATTCCGTACAATTTTATCTAGAATACTACCAGGCTATCAACGAAGCTATAGCGATACATAATAATAAACACGCCGACCGCGTAAAGCCTCTTGGAAGTACATTTTCTATGTTGTCTGCTTTTCGTAATTATAATACCTTCTCTCTACAAACCTCTTTGCAGTCCAATCCAGTAAGTCAATTGCGAGAAATTAGGCGCGATTCTTCTTATCGTAGTAATCATGATCAATCTGGTAGTGAGCCAGCTATATTCAATATTGTAAAGCTCAAGCTTGGTGAGGAATATCTTAATTTTTTAAAAGGCAAAAAGGATATTGATGAAGCTGGGAGAGTTGTAAATAGTTCGAAGATGGTTAATCGTATAAATAATGCGCTTAAATTATTCAATTTAGAATTGCATATAGAGCTCACAGAGTTAAGAACTTGGTCATACGAATTTAGATTTTACGATACAAAAAATGAGCGGGATCTAGGAGACATTAACAGTCTTAGTGCTGGACAAAAATCGATTATGCACTTAATATTTGAGGCGTACGGTCGGGACGATGTAAATGGTGGTCTTATTATTATCGATGAGCCGGAGATTCATTTACATTACCAATTTCAATTTGAATATCTTAAGATACTCGAGAAACTAGCGGAAGAGCAGCGCATACAGTACGTTATCGTAACTCATTCGGAAGGATTTATAAGCAACAAGACAATAGAGCATGTTAAGCGATTTTCACTGGACGAAGGGCGTAATTCTGTGGTGTGCGCTCCTGATATTAGGGAAGATCAAAAAAAGCTGATAGAAATCCTAAACAATACTTGGGCAGCTCGAGTACTATTTCTAGATAGAGTATTGCTGGTTGAAGGTCAGGATGATGAATATTTCTTCAGAGCTGCCATAAAGAAACTACAACCAGATCTCAGTCGGAATATTACTGTATATGGGGTACGTGGAAAAGACAGTATATCCTCATTTAAGTCCTTCTTTGAATCTTTCGGGCTAAAGGTGTATGTCATTAAAGACTTAGATGCTACAGGGAGAGATTTTTATAATTCTACCGTGTCATTCAAATATGATAAACGGACAAAACAGGCGGGGCTTGATAAACGTAAAATCGACAAATATAGAAACGAGCATCCTGATCTAGACCAGCAAATAGAGTCAAAATATTCATCCGACGAGTTTTATCTAAAGAAAGGAGCCATCGAACAGTATACTGGAAAGGAAAAAGGAATTGATCATGTAATTGATTTTTGCGAAAATGAGATGGATAATTTTCTAAACAGCGATGACGAGAAAGCAAAAGAAATTTGTAAAATTATAGAGATTATTTCAAAATAGAATAACTTTCGGTTAAACGAGATATTTGAATATTTATATGATGGTTTAATTATAGCAAGAAAGGCAAATAATTTTATGACCACACACCAATTAAAATTGGCGACTGAGCCGTTTAATGCTATTATTTCTGGCAATAAGACTATCGAGTCGCGACTATATGACGCCAAACGACAGAAAATCCAGATCGGGGATCGGATTATTTTTACAAATAGAGATAATTCCGAGCAAACTGTTACCGCTGAGGTTGTTGGTTTGCTTAGATGCGCGACATTTCGTGACTTATTTTCTCACAATAATCCGCGAAAGTTCGGCGGTGATAATGTCGAATGGTTAGAAAATCAAATTTCTGAATTTTATTCTCTCAGCGACCAGCTGGAAAATGGCGTGATAGGTATCGAATTTGAAATATTTTAATGATATAATAATGACCATCCTATCAGGCTACACTAAAAATCGTAGTCATCACAGGAAGGTGTACTATGACTGAAGCGCTAGTCAATGATATCATTGTACGTCCGGCAAGGGCGGACGATTTCGATTTCGTCGCGGATCTTATGATCCGGGCGCTCACACCGTTTTATGACGGTGACCACTATGCACACGCACGGCGCATCTTTGATGCGCACATGGCAGGCGGTGTTGACCACGTCGGCCAGTTCTCGGTCGGACAGCACATGTTCATCGCCGAGAGTGATGGACAACCCGTGGGTGTCATTCATGTTGTCAACAAGAAACAGGGGACTGTCAAGATCAGCCCTCTCATTGTTGATACGGCGTACCGAGGAAAGATGGGCGTCGGAAGTGTGCTGCTCAAGCACGCTGAAGATTTCGCCCGCAGCCTCGATGCTCGACAACTGTACTGCACTGTCGCGTCGTCGAACCAGAAGGCGCTTCAGTTCTTCCTCCGGAAGGGTTTCCTCGTCACTGGCACGGCTCGCAACCACTACAAGATGGGGGTCGATGAGCACATGCTGTACAAGCAGCTCGTTGACGAGGCGGGGTTCGACTCGCCGAATATCTCTGTGGTTCCGTTTAACGAGAGTCAGCACGCCGACAGCGCGCGAGCTCTCATCCTGTCGCAGGTGAGTGACGACTTTGAAGGAGTGGACGACAGTTGGGTTGACGCCCTCTTCGCTGGCTATCGTCGTATGGAATCTGGTGACGTCAACAACAAGTTCAAGATCATCTTTGTCGCTGAGTGCAACGGTCAGGTTGTTGGTGTCGCTGGTGCGACCCCGAAGAAGGGTCAGCCTATCAAGCTGATGCCTCTCGTGGCGAAGTCGGAAGCAGCTTTTGAGGCGCTCATTATCGACCTTCAAGGTTTGTTGGAGGATTACGGTCGCAAGCTGTACATCCATCTCGTCCCTGAGCCATGGCAGGTCGTCTGTCTCCAGCGTCACGGCTGGAGCCTGGAGGGCGTGTTCCCGGGAGGGTATGCGCCTGCCAGCGTCGTTCAGCAGTGGGGAATCAGTCTCAACAAGGAAGGAGTGCCTATGCGTAAGATGCGCATCAAGCGTCCATACTACGACGCAATCATGTCCGGCAAGAAGACTCTCGAGGTGAGAGTCGGCTATAACAGCATCAAGCGACTGAAGGCTGGTGAGCTGCTACAGCTCGAGACCGGTCACACATCGGGCGTGGTACGGATCAAGTCGATACGTATTTACCGTAGCTTCGCCGACATGCTGGCGGCTGAGCCGTGGCAGCAAATCGTGCCGCAGGCAGAGAGCGAGAGGGAGGCTCTCCGTCTCCTTCGTAAGATCTACCCTGGCCACAAGGAGAATCTTGGTGTTCACGTCATCGAGGTTCAAAAGTAGGACAACGAGAGAGGTGCGCATCCTCTAGGCTGGAGAAATCAATCTGAATAAATGCGAGAAGACTTATACTAACGGTACGCCAGAATGGGTTGATCTGGATAAGATTGACGATATAAACTTTCGCCACAGCGTGGAGCTAAAAACAATTTTACAGGCGTATATTTCGCTAGAGGAGATCAAGAGGGTATCATAAGGCTTACTATAGGAGTAGTAAGAATGTTGGGAAGATTTATCTTAATCAAAAAAGAGCGCCCGAAGTCTGCACATAGTATGGGAAAATATGTCGGACAGATCAAATCTCGGATAAATGCTTTAAATAATCAATAACATCTATATAATAAGGATCTGCGCCCTCTGGAATATTAGTATCTAACAATTCCGATAACGTCATCCAACGGTATTTTTTATGTTCCCAGCTCAATTTAACAGAAATGCCAGCCTCAGTCTTATCTATGACTATCTCAAAAAGTACATGTCTTGTGTTTTTGTACTGCTTAACAAATAGCTTTTTTAAGTCATTTGGATATATACATATGCCAGTTTCTTCCTGTACTTCTCGCGCGGTCGCCGTCTTAGAGGTTTCTTCAGATTCTACTTCTCCTCCAGGAAGATCAAGATGCCCAGGGAAATTAGGGTGTGTATCTCCCCTATAAAGCAGTAGATATTTACCATTTTTATTCTTAATAAGCGCTTTTGACACTGTTTTAACCATATTTCAATTGTAATGGAGAGGCAATATTTGATCAATGTGATGTACTGTGAATAGTGAAAAGCGCCAAAAAATCAACTTGGAGAGGAAGCCACTTTTACGAATCGAGAAAACACCAGTCAGACAGTCGCTGTAAAAGTGGTTGGTTTATTGCGTTACTAAACCCTTCATGACCTTTTCATTCATAATAATCCTGCAAAATTTGACAGTGTTAATATTTCCTCTTCAGAATCCTTTCTCTACTAGAAAATCAGCTAGAGCTAATAATCCAGGACTATCGTCGCCTTTATTTGTTTTAAGATTGCGTTCATGTTTGCGATGTTTATAGTTTTCGCTAGGTCATTTCTGGATAGTGGCGTAGCGGTTTGTTGATAAAAATATATGGGCACTGAAATATAAAATGGGTCAGACGTGAAAGCTTCGGCAAGGTTTCTTAGGTCGGTTGCGTGTGAGGATATGTTAAAGCTTCGTAAGTATGTCTGTATAGTTTCACTTGAGCTCAGTCGAGCAAGGTCTGTATTTTTTACGGTGTAGGTTTGGCTGGTGTAATTGCCGTCATAGTACGCTATAAACTGTCCGGGGCTGGACGGGTAGGACGAGATTTTATCGAAACAAATGTCGCGCACTAGGTCTAAAAGTATTGGGTATGTGCAGAAAAATGCGGCAGTCAATTCATCGCTGGCGTCAGCAATTTCTATAGCAATCTTAACGTCTGTAAAATCCTTCGGACTATGGCTGATTTTAAGAGGAGAGATTTTAGATTTTGGGCGTGAATTGCTGGGAGTGGTTTTTTGACTATCGATAAAATATTTTTGACAAAGAGCGAGCTGTTCTTGTAGTAGCGTCATGTCTGTTATGTCAATGTTGGATTGCATCTCGGCTTCTATGTGTGAGATGGACTGTTGAATAAGAGGCTCCTCAAAAGGCGTAACATCGTTGATGATTTCTTCAAATAATGTATTAGACTCGCTTGTGAACAGTGCGGACGTAAAAAATACGCTTGATTCGCTAGTCGTGCCGTCCAACTCTCCAACAAAAGCTCGGTTACCGCCAACTTTTTCCGTTTCCTTTAAGAATCGCCTAATAATCAGATGCTCAAACAAGTGGCACGTGTCGTGGTCTGCTGGTAAAGAATATGCTGAATGCAAGTTGTGAATCATGAGTTTATTATATCAGTATGGAAGTTGACCTAAATCTTATAAGTTTGGTGGCGTGTTTATATGAAGAAAAATCATTCATCATAGTCAAACAAGCTTCCAGCTCCCGCCGCTTTATATAAGGCATCTGCCGCTAAGAGCATATCGTTCTGAAGTGTTGGCTGATTGTCAATATTTTTATCATAAACAAAGTATAAATTTCTAATTATCTTTTTATATTTTCTTAAATGCTCGTAAAGCCTTATTCTATGTGCTTTCGAGTATTTTTACTGTAGGAAGATACTTCACGTTTCTTTGCATATTTCCTCATGTCTTAGCTGTCAGAAGTGGTAAATAAGTAGTAAATCATTTGTACTACTAAGCAACAAGACGCTCCTGTTGCTTCTCTTTATTCAAGCGTTTCATTTCTGCCATTGCAGAATCGAATGTTGCATGTGCGTAATAGTTCAGCGTCATGGCTATATTAGCATGTCCCATAATGTACTGTAATGCCTTTGGATTCATTCCTGCATTTGCATAGTTGGTACAGAATGTATGTCGCAAACTATGTGGAGTGATGTGTGGCAATTTATCCTCGTTATACTTATTGTATTTCTTAACAAGACCTTTCATCATGCCGTTGTAATCACTTGCCACTTTTGGATAGTTCTTTCTATTAAGAAAGAGGAAATCACTATATCCATCAATCTCAACACGCTTATCATTCTTTCGATTCGCTAACACTCGCTTAAATGCTTGATAGGCTTCTTCAACCATAGGAACTTGACGTTCGCCACTTTTGGTCTTTGGTGTTTCAATGTAGTACCCAATTTCAGTATCTCTCAATAGCTGATGGTCTATATTGACAAGACGATTCTCAAAATCTAAATCTGGAAGTGTCAAACCACCAAACTCTGAAATACGAAGACCTGTTTTTAAGAGTATCAGAATTTCATCATAATTTTTGCTGTAGGTTTTATCAGCTTTTGCAAAGGCTAACAGTTTTTCTTCCTGTTCTTCTGTTAGTACGGTCTTAGGGACAGTATCATCATCAAGAACTGCTTTCAGTTGAAAGTCAAATGGATTCTTCCGAACACAATCATCTTGTATAGCAATATAGAATGAAGCCTTTAAAGAACGTTTGTAGTTATTGATGGTTTGATAAGCATAACCATTTTCACTCATTCTAATAGCCCATTCTTTAGCGTCTGATGGCTTAATACTGTCAATACTTCTTACACCTAACTTGTCTTTCTTCAAAATATCCATAAGATATTTGCGTCCAGTTTCAGTGTTTTTTCTAACCTTTGGTCTTTGAGCGTTCTGTTTTGCGTAAAGCTGGCAGAGTGTCATTTTCTTTCCTACAACATCAATACCATCATGAATGTCTTTCTGTAACTCTGCGATTTTCTCTCTAAGTGAGATACAATCACGCTTTCCTGCTGGTACTCGGTCTGTAGCCACAAGTTTCCACGAGTAAACAAATTGCGGTTCTCCAAATGAATCTATATATTTGTATAAGTATCTTCCGTCTTTTCGTTGGCTCTCTCCAGTCTTTAAGATTCGACCTTTATTGTCACGTCTTTTTTCTGACATGGCATTTGCTCCTTTCCTTTATGGAAAGAGCCTTGATACGACTTAATACTATTTTATCATATACAAGACCCTTTGGCGACGCTAGATTGCGTCCAATGTATCTATAATTTTTTCAAATTGTTTTCGTTTAATCTGAATACGATTGCCATTCATAATCAGCCAATTTGCATTTTTATTTTCCTCTGCCAAGCGTCGTAGCTTGTTTTCGCCAATACGAAAATATTTTGACGCTTCTTCAATGGTTAGGGTATAACGTTCCCAAATAGGAATGTCAGTCTGCTTCATAAAATCCTCCTTTCCAAATCACTTATTTGGATTTCATAAAAGTTGTTTTACCAGCAATCGAACAGCTTTAGCAAAGCTCACGGGAGTTCCACCCCTGCATGGTTCTCATGTAGCCATACTCATTGCCTGCGACGGTTTTATCACGCTCGGACTATTGACTGTATGGGAGTATCATTATCACGATAAGAATGTCGTTGCAGGCAATCCTGCTAAAGATTGCTTCTCGGATCACTAACATGAATCGCTCGCTATCTTTATAAGATAGGTCATGGCGGTTAGTTCCGTTGGCTCTTTTCTTATCGAAACGTATTCGATTACTTTTATTCAGTTTTCAAAGAACAATGGCTCGTTAGCCTATCAAAACACATTGAAAGCTCAATATGCTTTGGTGGAATAACAAACCTCCCTGTTCGGGAAGCGTGGAATGGTTTAGCACGCTTCCACGAAAGGAGAGAGGATATTACTTAATTTCAAATGACAAAATCTTTGTAATCAGTCTGGTTTCCATTCTTCCACGTAAGACTTCATCAACGACCATACTTTGATTGCCATATTCATCTTTCATAAGTCGTAGGGAACGCTTCGTTATGTACCCTCTGTAATGATGTAGAATCTGGTTAATCGCTTCGGTATCGCCATCTGTTGCCTTTACAATGAGAGGAAAGGGAATCATAGGATATTGTGTTTTCATTCTTCAAATTCCTCCATAAACTTTTTAATTAAGGCTAGTCCACTGGTTCTATGCCGATAGACAGTAGAACGGTTCAATTTCAACAGGTCTGCAATTTCTGAATCGCTCATGTCCATAAAGTAAAACAGCAGTAGAATTTCACGTTTCTTGTCTGGCAACTCACGTAATGCTTCACTCAACAAATCATTTTCAACGCCTACTGATAACCCATTGAGTGTAAAAATCTGAAAGTCAGTTGAATAGTTATCTGTTGTCGCAAACTGGCTAACAAGATAATCGCCAACATCCGAAAAGGACACCTCACGCTTTGCAATCCTTGAAAGATAAAGCATATAATTCTTTCGCTCGTCTTCCATAGCACGTTTACAGATATAGTCAAACTGATTTTCTATTGTGGTCTGAAAAGAAGATGGTTTCATGTTTCTCACCCCCTTTCTGTCTAGGAAAGGAAGTGAGCCTTGCTCGTTTATCTCCTTTCACTCTTAGTCCCAATGTGAAAGGGGGATTTGTTGCATTACTGATAAATAAACTTTGTAAAAAAGTTCTGAATAGCCAAAAAAGCATATAAACAGATTTATTTCTCTGTTTACATGCTTCTGTTATTCTATCTATATGATTTATAAAACCACATTGGTGGACGTACTTATCTATTGCAGATAGACGACTTTTTTTGACAAGAACCCAATGTAAGGAAATTTATTGTATATGATGTACTTCATGGCGACGTTGACCTCCAACAAACCGCCATTTGGAAGTAATATACAATATTTTAACAGCGTAAATAGCACTACCATATAACGGTTTTTTTATTGGCGTTTAGTAGTGCTTTTTATTAAATATAAACCTATAAACCATATAACACGTTTTTCTATACCTGTTTTTAATTCAGTAGGAACAATAAAATGTATAGAGGTGGTCTACTATGCGTAAAAAAGAAGATAAATATGATTTTAGAGCCTTTGGTTTAGCCATTAAAGAAGCTCGATTGAAACGAGGTTTAACTCGTGAACAAGTGGGAGCATTGATTGAAATTGACCCACGGTACTTAACTAATATTGAAAATAAAGGGCAACACCCCAGCATACAAGTTCTTTATGACCTTGTATCGTTACTTCATGTTTCCGTTGATGAATTTTTCTTACCTGCTAATAACTTGGTAAAAAGCACCCGACGATTACAGATAGAGAAATACATGGATAGCTTTACAGACAAAGAACTATCCTTAATGGAATCTTTAGCCAGCGGTATCAACGAAGCAAGAAACATCGAAGACTAATTAAAAGAATCCATACATAACGGAAAGAGCCGATAAAATGAGATTGTATTAATCTCATTTTATCGGCTCTGCGTCTTTGCGTCTGGCTCTGTAATCACAGTTACTTTGAACTGCTTTATTTCAATTAAATTTTCTTGTCTGCATTTCGGACAATAGAGGGGGAATTTTTTTAATTCAGTATCTTCCCTTATCTTTAATCGTGTTTTATTTCCACATACAGGACACAATATCCACTTGTAGTTTATAATAACTATCTCCTCCTTTACACTTTAATTCAAATCTTTATTAAAAAATATTTCATCTTATTTAACAAGAAACCATATTTATATAACAACATAAAATACACTAAGTTATTTTATTGAACATATATCGTACTTTATCTATCCGACTATTTGGACGACGGGGCTGGCAAACAGGTTCACCGGTAGTAACATGGTACCCTTTTAACTCTGTTAAACAAACACTACGTCCATTTGTAAAGAAAGTTAAATCACTACGATATTCTTGAATACACCGAGCAGGGATTTCTCCACTAAGAATGACCTCATTATTTTTCAATTGAGTGTCTACGATGTTCGCACAATATTTAGGAGCATCGTTGTATGCTCGTGAAAGATATTCCTGTGGCGCATAAATTTTAAAACTAAGATATGGCTCTAACAATTCTGTTCCAGCTTTTTTTAAGACTTGTTCCAATACAATAGGAGCAAGCATCCGAAAATCTGCTGGGGTACTAACAGGGCTATAGTATAAGCCATACTTAAAACAGATTTTACAATCCGTCACATTCCAACCATATAATCCTTGTTCGCAACCATAGCGTATCCCTTCCATAACTGCATTTTGAAATGATTGATTTAAGTATCCAAGAGAAACCGAGCTCTCATACTGCATTCCACTTCCCAACGGAAGCGGTGATACAGATAAACCAATGGAAGCCCAGAAAGGATTTGGCGGCACTTCGATGTGAATGGTATATTCTGCATTTTTTAACGGTCTCTCCATATAAATGACTGTAGGCTCTTTTAGTTCTATCTCCACATGATACTTTTCTTGCAACAGTGCACTAATCACTTCCATTTGTACTTTCCCTAAGAAAGAAAGTATAATTTCATGTGTCGTAGAATCCACGTAATATCGTAGAAGCGGATCACTATCTGAGATTTCCAAAAGGGCATCAAGCAACATTTCTCTCTGTTCAGGTTTACTCGGTTCAACAGTTGTTTGTAGTAGAGGGTGCGGATTTTCAATCTTTTTTCTCTGTGGCAATAGTTTTGTATCTCCAAGAACACTATTTAACTTCAAAAACTCATTTTGCAAAATAACAATTTCTCCAGAATAAGCTCTATCAATCTTACATAATTCACCATTTATTGAAGTATACATTTCTGTAACTTTTATTTTTTCTTTTTCTGATACTCTAACCGAATCTCGTAAATGTAGTACTCCACTATAAAGGCGTATATATGCAAGACGTTGTCTTTTTTTTGTATATTCAATTTTGAAAACATTTCCGCAAAGTTCAGACGGACCTCGATGTGTTGATGAATAAAATTTATTCGTAATCACTTCTATAAGGTTATCAATCCCTATATTGTTTTTTGCACTTCCGTGATAAACAGGGAACAGGGAACAATTATGAAATCTTATGCTTTCCTCTTGTTCGAGTTCCAATGCTTCTAATGATTTACCGGACATATATTTCTCTAAAAGGTCATCGTTTCCCTCTATTACCGTATCCCATTGTTCAGATTCGGTAAAGTTCGTCACACACATATTAGGATACAGTTCTACCTTCTGTTTGATTACAATTTCGGCAGAAAGTTTCTCTTTAATATCCTGATAAACCGTTGATAAATCAATTCCATTTTGGTCAATCTTATTGATAAAAAAGATTGTGGGAATCCCCATTTTCCTAAGTGCATGAAATAATATACGAGTTTGTGCTTGTACGCCATCTTTTGCAGAAATCAGTAGAATTGCCCCATCTAAAACTGATAATGAACGATATACTTCTGCTAAGAAATCCATATGTCCTGGCGTGTCTATGATGTTCACCTTCGTATTTTCCCACTGAAAAGAGGTTATTCCTGTCTGAATTGTAATTCCTCTCTGACGTTCTAAAAGCGTATTATCCGTCCTCGTTGTACCTTTGTCCACGCTTCCTAATTCTGTAATCGCTCCACTGTTATATAATAAGCTTTCTGTTAAGGTAGTTTTTCCTGCATCAACATGAGCTAAAACTCCAATATTAATAATTTTCATGTGATTTTCCTCCATTCAAAAACCCAAAAGGGCATAAAAATCCCAGTGATAAATACTTTTATCACTGGGATTTTTATGCATAACCATAGGTATACAAAGCATACAGATATTCTCTGGATACTTTAGAATCACATGATAAAGGTATTCTTAAACTGGGTACAAAAAACTAAGCCCTCCTAAAAAAGGACATCTAATTATTTGTTCCCGCTATCAAATTGACAGTTTATTTAAGAATACCTTGCCGCATATTTATTAACTCCTTTTAAATAGTCACTTAAATAATAGCACGTAAGAGCATATTTGTAAAGGAATCTCCAATTTTATCATAAAAATCCTGCAATGACTTCGGATAGTGTTCGTCGGGCGCATCGTACAGGAACGTATCCTGCAGTAGCTTCTTCTGCTCGAGCGAAATATCATTAAAAAACTCTGGGTGAAAATCATAAAACCATTCTAGACGAGTTTGTAGTTCTAGATATATATCGTAGTTCATAGTTATATTATAATTCAAGAAATGACCCCTCTCCGAGTGCGAAGAGAAGGTGCCCTTGGGAATTATCTCCCGTTTGTTCAAGGACGGTTGTATTTTGCCCTGGAGCAATTTACCTTGGTTATTTATAGTTTTCTAAGGTCGATTACTTGCCAGTAAAATGATATAATTATATCAGTATGAAAGTTAGCTTAAATCTTATAAAACAATTGATTAATTTTGAGTTGCCGCCAGTTGATGAGCTAGTGTCGCGTGTCAATCAGCAGCTTGGTGGTGTCGAGGAAGTGATTGACCTGAAAGCCAAATATGGTGGCGCGCGCATTGTGCGAGTTGTTGAGTGCGAAAAGCATCCGAATGCGGATCGTTTGAGTGTGACTAAAATTGACGATGGTGGCGTAGCGGACGTCCCAAGGGATGACAATGGTTACGTGCAAGTGGTTTGCGGTGCGCCGAATGTTCATGCTGATATGTGGGCAATTTGGTTGCCACCAAAAAGCACCGTCCCAGCGAGTTTTGATGACGCTGAGCCGTTCGTGCTGGATGCGCGGCCGCTGCGTGGAATCTTAAGCCAGGGTATGCTGGCGGCGGCTGATGAGCTGGCGATTGGTACGGATCACGAGGGAATTATCGAGATTAATGAGTGTGATATTCCGGCGGGCGTCACGCTTCAGGCTGGCGCAAGTTTTGCGGAAGTGTTTGGGCTGGACGATTACGTGCTGGAAATTGAGAATAAGATGTTTACGCACAGGCCGGATTGTTTTGGGCAACTCGGTGTGGCGCGTGAAATTGCTGGCATTTTTCATCAGCAGTTTAATAGTCCTGACTGGTATAATGCTATTCAAGAATTCGCAGATAGCGATGGTTTAGAGCTTGAAGTGTTTAATGAAGCCAATGGGCTTGCGCCCGCATTCTCTGTGATTGCTATAAAAAATGTAGATATCCATTCAAGCCCGTTGTGGCTGCAATGTCAATTAGTCGCAATGGGCGGAAAGCCTATCAATAACATCGTTGACGCGACAAACTACGTGATGTTTATGACGGCGCAGCCGACTCACGCTTATGATTACGACAAGTTGCGCGGGCATAAACTTGGCGTGCGAATGGCGCACGATGGCGAAAAAGTTGGTTTGCTTAACGGCAAGGAATATGAATTGACGGTTGACGATATTGTGATCGCTGACGGCGAAGGTGTGATTGGGTTAGCGGGAATTATGGGCGGCGTTAATACGGAAGTTTCGGCTGAAACGAAGAATATTGTCCTTGAATGTGCCAATTTTGATATGTACGCACTGCGACGTACGGCTATGCGCCACGGAATTTTCACTGACGCCCTGACCAGGTTTAACAAGGGGCAATCGCCAGCACAAATTGACCCTGTCTTAAAATGGTTAATTGGTATGGTTGGTGGTGAGCAAGCTAGCCCTATACTATTTAAGAATCATTCTTCATTGCGACAAGTGTTGGTCGATGGCAAGCACTGGCACGGTGGATTGTTGATTCCTAAAAGGTTTGTCGAAGAACGTCTGGGTGTTGATTTTGCCGAGAATGAGATTGAGACACTACTAAAGAATGTTGAATTTATCGTTGACGATGGTAATAAATATGGCGAAGCTGGCGTGATGGTTTACAGTCCATTTTGGCGAACAGATATTGAGCTTCCTGAGGATGTTGTTGAGGAAGTTGGGCGATTATATGGCTTTGATAGATTGCCGCGTCATTTGCCAGAGCGAAGCATCAAGCCTGCTTCGAAGAATGAGCGTCGTGAATTGAAGCAGAGAATTCGCCGAAGTTTGTCGCGAGCTGGGGCGAACGAAGTTTTGACGTATAGCTTTGTCCATGAGCGAGTTTTGAAAAATTCCGACCAAGATCCGAGCCGTGCGTATCGCTTGAGTAACGCGCTTAGTCCAGACTTGCAATATTACCGAATTAGCATTTTGCCTAGTTTGCTGGATAAAGTTCATGCCAATATAAAATCTGGACATGACGAATTTATGTTGTTTGAAATTGGCAAAATTCACGATAAGAAATTAGGATTTAACGATGAGAATTTGCCGATTGAAAAGACTTTCATTGACGGAGTTTATGCGAATAAAAAACCTCAAACTGGCGCGCCGTTTTACAAGGTGAGAAAAAATGCTGAAAGGCTGATGAAAGATTTGAGTGTTGAGGTTGATTTTGTGAAGATTGCGGAATCTGACAGCGACGTTCCGGCGCCATTCGATGCGAAACGCAGTGCTTGGATTGTGGCGAATAATGGCGACAATTTGGGAATTGTTGGCGAGCTGGCTTTGTCTGCTCGACGTAACTTCAAATTGCCAGATTACACCGCGGCGTTTTCTATTGATATTGAAAAATTGCAGAAAAATCTGAGTAAAAATCAGGGCTATAATTACCAGCCGTTAAGTCGTTTTCCGTCGACTGCCAGAGATATTTCATTGAAAATGGATTCGAATGTTGATTATGCGAAGGTTTATGCTTGCGCTGAAGAAGTTGCGAAAAAACACGGTGAGTTACAAATTAGCATAACGCCGATTGCGATATATCAGCCAAAAAATGACGATTCGACAAAAACTGTAACTTTGAATGTAAAATTTACGAGCGCCGAGCGGACGCTGGAAGATAAAGACATTGCGCCGATTATTGAGGAGATTGCCGCGATGGCTGCGGAAGAATTCGACGCCGCTCAGGTTTAACGTGATTTGTTGCGCTTGATAAAAATTGCTATAATTGAAAGGTAAATAAAGGAGGAATATGGCAACTACAAAAGGCCAGAGAATAGGTATTTGGGTTATTGCCGGCATGATGTTTTTGGGTACCGTTGGCGGATTTGTCGCTATGATGGTGGCGCCTGGAAATGAAGCCAAAGACCAAGCCGCGTTTAAGAAAGCTCAGGATGAATATACCAAGGCTACTGACGAACGGAAAAAGAAAGTAGAGGCTCGGACTAATGAATTGAGTCAAAAATATTACGGCAAGTTTTCTGAGTTTAGCTCACGAGTTGGCGCGTTTGAAGCTGGTGACGTGAAAGAGCTTATTAAGGAAGATTTGGTTGAAGGCGAAGGTGCTGAAGTTAAGGACGACACCAAGTTGGCTGTTTATTACATTGGCTGGAACGCTAAGGGTGAGATTTTCGATCAATCAATTGCTGACGGCAAATTGAAAGCTCCTCTCAATATGGATGGCCCGGCAAATACTGCAGTCATTCAAGGCTGGAAAGAGGGTTTAATTGGTATGAAAATTGGCGGCGTGCGTGAATTAACAATTCCAGCCAACAAGGCTTACGGAGACAAAGCTCAGGGTGATAAAATTCCTGCAAATTCTCCACTTAAGTTCGTGGTGATGGCTATTGAAAAGCCAGCCGATATTCCAGAGCCAGAAATGCCAGAAGTGATGAAACAATATTATCGATCGCGAGGTTTCAATGTCTAAAGATGTTATTATTGTTGGCGCTGGTCCAAGCGCGTTAACGGCGGCAATTTACTTGTCGCGCGAAGATGTTGACACGACGTTATATGAGCGTGGCGTGGTCGGCGGAATGGCGGCGATTACTGATCAAATTGACAATTATCCTGGATTTGCTGAAGGTGTTACTGGAATGAAGTTGGCGTCTGAATTGCAACAACAGGCGGAGCGATTTGGTGCGAAGATTGAGTATGGTGACGTGACAGAATTGAAGCAAGTTGATGGCGAATTGGAGCTGACAATTGACGGTCAATCTGTCCGCGCGAAGTCAGTTTTGCTGGCGACTGGCTCGAATCACCGCAAATTAGGCGTTCCGGGCGAAGACGAATTATATGGTCGAGGCGTGCATTACTGTGCGACTTGCGACGGCGCGTTTTATCGTGATAAGAATCTAATCGTTGTCGGTGGCGGAAACTCAGCAGTGCAAGAAGCGATATTTTTGACGCGATACGCTAGCCATATTGATCTGTTGGTTCGCAGTAAATTGCGTGCTAGTGACATTTTGCAAAAAGATTTGCAGAAGTATGTCGATGATGGAAAAATTACCGTTCACATCGGCGCAACGACTGATGAAATTATTGTCAAGGACGATAAATTTTACGGCGTTAAATCGACCCAAAACGGCGAGCAGAAAGAATTTACTGCTGACGGATTATTCGTATTTATCGGGCTAATTCCGAACACGCAATTCCTGACAAATTCGGACGTTGAGTTGGATTTAGGCGGACACATCATTACTGACGAACACCTGCACACTAATATTCCTGGTGTTTTTGCTTCTGGCGATGTGCGCTCGGGGGCAACTATGCAAATCGCTTCGGCGGTTGGTGAAGGTGCGGTGGCGGCGCTGCAGATTCGTGAATATTTACAAGAAAAAGCCAGAGAGGAGTAAAAAATGGCAGATTTTAATCAAATTTTAACACCTGGTGATGTCGAAAATGGCATCGTGAATGTAGTTGTTGAGATTCCACAGGGATCAAGTCATAAAATTGAGTGGAACCGCGAGCTTGCAGTGATGCAGTTGGACCGTGTTGAGCCAGCTATTTTCGCAAAGCCAACAAACTACGGTTTCATTCCGCAGACTTTGGATGAAGATGGCGACGAATTGGACGCGCTAATTATCACCGACGAACCGCTGACAACCGGTATTTTTATGGAAGCAAAAGTTATCGGCGTGTTGGAATTTGTTGACGACAATGAAGTTGACGACAAGGTTATCGTTGTGCCAGCCGACGACCGAAACACTGGCAACGCAATCAACTCACTAGAAGACCTACCTCCACAATTGTTGAAGCAAATTGAGCACCACTTCAATCACTACAAGGATTTGAAGAAGCCTGGCTCAACAGTAGTCAAGGGATTCGGCGACGTAGAAAGAGCAAAGCAAATCATCCGCGAGTCAATTACTCGTTGGAATGAAAAATAAATCGCGTTTGATTATTGATTAAAACCGAGAGACTGGCGAGCGTTACTTGTGTCGGAAGAACGAGGAAACGCCGCCAGTTAATTGTTGTAAGATGCCGTTTGAGTGGGATAATTGTAAGCGTAATTTATCTTTGGCGTGTGGCGTAATTATGACGTCTCGCCAATCTGGTTTTGGACGAGCGGACTTGCTTGTTAAGACTTCAATTGTGTCGCCGTGCTGTAATTTGTAATTGAATGGCTTCATTACGCCATTGATCTTAAATCCACTTGCGCGCGCCGCAATGTCGGAGTGAATTCGGTAGGCATAATCCAGGGGAAATGCTCCGCGAGGCAAATCGTAAATGTCGCCCTTTGGTGAGTACACGAAAATCCTATCAGAAAACAGCTTCATTCGGAATTTGTTGGAGTCGAATCGCTTTCCTTCGCTAATTAAAGCGGCGGCTTCTTGAAGCTCGCGAATCCATGACAAATCGGCTGGCATAGTTCCGATTTTTCCTTTTTTATAGGCGTCGGTCAATTTTTGCTCATTATAATGGAAACTAGCCGCTAATCCACGCTCGGCGTATTCGTGCATTTCTTTGGTTCGAATCTGGAATTCAACAATTTGCCCACTTGGTGTTTGTACGGTTGTGTGAAGACTTTGATAGCCATTTGGCTTTGGATTGGCAACGTAATCCTTAATCCTCTCGTACATCGGCTGATACATATCATGTAAAATCCCCAGAACCAAATATCCAGTCGATAAATCATCGACAATTATTCTTAGGGCAATCAAATCATAGATCTTATCAATATCGCCAACTTTGTCCAATTTCTTAAACAAGCTATAAACGCTCTTAACGCGTCCGTCCATCTGGAAAACCAGCTTTTCTGCCTTCAGTCGCGCTTCAACTTCGCGGCGAACGTGATCCAATTTTCGTTGCGATTTTTTCAGTCGACTGTCCATTAAATTTTTGGTTTCTTGAAAAGCTTTCGGCATCAAATATCTAAAGCTCAGCTCCTCCAATTGAACACGAACTCGTCCCATATTTAAGCGGTCGGCCAGCGGCGCAAAAACCTCAATTGTCTCTCTGGCAATTTTTTTCTGCTTTTCTGGCGTCATAAATTGCAAGGTTCGCATATTGTGCAGGCGGTCGGCTAGCTTGATAATTATCACGCGCACATCTTCACCCACGGCAATCATCAACTTGGTCAAATTGTCCTTCGTGTGTGGTAAATAACTATCCAAATTTCGCATTCCGGCACGAGCTTGTGAAACTTTAGTTACGCCATCCACCAGAAACGCCACATCGCGTCCAAACAAACTTTCCAAATCGTCTAAAGTTGCGTCGGTATCTTCGACTGTGTCGTGCAGAACTCCCGCCACGACCGTATCAATATCCATGCCCCATTCAATCAGAATTCCCGCCACCGCCAATGGGTGATTGATATAAGGTTCGCCACTTTTGCGCTTTTGTCCGGCATGCTTTTCCGTGGCGTAATCGATTGCGCTCGCTAAAACCAATACTGGCACTTCGTCGTATTTTTGCTTAGCAATTGACAATAACTCTTCGCGCGTCATGTTTATATTATACAACTTTGTAGTATAATTAAGAAAAGCTAAAGCGAAAATATCTAACAGGGAGGGCGATATGGCTGTAACGAGAATAGCAATTAACGGCTTCGGGCGAATCGGACGCAATGCGTTTAAGATTGCTAATGAAAGAAGCGATTTGGAGATTGTCGCTATCAATGATTTGACTGACACAAAAACATTGGCGTATTTGTTGAAGCATGATAGCAATTACGGCGAGTACGGACGTCAAGTTGATTTTACGGAAAACGAGCTGATTATTGAAGGTAAGTCGGTTAAGGTGCTGGCTGAGAAAGATCCAGAAAATCTGCCGTGGCGAGATTTGGGAATTGATGTGGTGATTGAATCAACAGGATTTTTCACTGATAAAGATGGCGCGGGCAAGCACTTAACAGCTGGCGCAAAACGTGTAGTTATCAGTGGTCCGACGAAGTCTGAGGGAGTCGATACAATTGTTTTAGGAACTAACGATGACAAGGTAAAAAACGCGACGCCAATCGTGTCTAATGCTAGTTGTACGACTAATTCTTTGGGTGCGGTTATGGCGATTTTGGACGCAGAGTTTGGTGTCGAAAAGTCGATGCTGACAACTGTTCACAGTTATACGGCCAGCCAGAGGTTACAGGATGCGCCATCTAAGGATCTCAGGGAAGGTCGTAACGCTGCTGAGAATATGGTGCCAACTACGACTGGCGCTGCAATTGCTGTAACTAAGACCTTGCCGCAGCTGACTGGAAAATTCGATGGACTTAGTGTGCGCGTACCGACTCCAGTGGTGTCGCTTAGTGATGTGACGGCGCTTCTCAGGAAAGATGTGACTGTCGAGCAAGTAAATGAAGCCTTCAAAAAAGCTGCACAAAGTAATTTTTACCAGGGTATTCTGGGCGTTTCTGAAGAGCCTTTAGTTAGTCGCGACTTCATTGGTAATTCGCATTCTGGGGTTGTCGACTTGCCGCTGACGAAGGTTGTTGGTGGTAATTTGATCAAGGTTATGGTTTGGTATGACAATGAGTGGGGCTATTCCAACCGGCTGGTTGAATTAGTGGCGGATGTGGCGTATTATCTGAAAAAGAGTGAATAAGGCCATCTTCCAAAAAGGAAATAACCCCGCACCGTGGTGGTGCGGGGACGCCGGAATTTGGCGCTTTTACAGAATATTTATCTTAGCGCGCCTTCTGCTGGCGCGGCGCCTCAATCTTCTCCGAAGCAGGACGAAAACCTCTCGTCCTGCCTCAAGACTTCGAGTGACGGACTCCTCACGAATGAGGGTTCGTCAGAGATATCACTTCCCGGAACCTCCGCATAGATTGCGTCGGTTTGCCTGTCGATGACAAACCGAATCCGACAATCGCCCGCTGAGGCCATAATGGTATTCGAGGCTTCCCCCGTACCCTTGATGGGGACGGGGTCGGTGAACCCCGCCTTGACCAAATCCTGAGACCAGACGTCGCTGACGTCTGCACATCCGGTCAACCCGGTCAACCCGAACAGGGCAAGCAGGATAATGACGATCGTACTACGAGTAGTGGACATTATTTTCCCTCCTAGAGAAAATTTTGAGGTGCGGCCTTTCAGAACCGCGACCTCAACCGGGGTGAACTCCCCGGTTAGTTGCTTTTCACGGTTTGAAAAGCTGATATATATATATCATACCAGCCGCGAAATGTCAATACTTTTTGTCAAATAGCTACACTCTGCCTCTGATAAAATACCCAACTTTTCCTTGCAAAAATCACCGAAAACGCTTATACTAAAATTATGAAAATCTACCTCGGATCTGACCATCGTGGCTTTATGTTGAAAGAAAAAGTTTTTGCCTATTTGGTTAAGAATGGCTATGACGTTCAAGACGTTGGCGGTGTAGAATTAAATCCTGATGACGATTTTCCGCAATTCGCGCAGGCGGCGGCGTTGAAGGTTATTGGCGATGATAGCAAAGATCCGCGCGCGATATTAATTTGCGGTGGCGGTCAAGGAATGTGTATGGCAGCGAACCGATTCAAAGGAATTCGTGCCAGTGTGATTTGGGATGCGTTTGAGGCAAAAATGACGCGCCAAGATAACGATTCGAATGTTCTATGTTTGCCAGCGCGAGTTTTGGAAGATAACGAATCGGCATGGAAGGGAATTGTGGAAACGTGGCTGAACACCCCTTATGCGAATGCCCCACGATTTAATAGGCGTAATGCGCAGTTGGATGAATTGTCATGAGTAATTCTGTAATCGCACCAGCAATTTTGGCGGAAAATGCCGAACAATACAAAGAGCAGGTTAATAAAATAACTGGGCTTGTTGAGCGTGTGCATATTGATATTTCTGATGGCGAATTTGCTCCAACGCTTACTGTTGGCATTCCTGAATTGTGGGCGCCGGAGGGTTGGATGATTGATATTCACGCAATGGTTAATGATGTTGCCGAATATGTTCCGAAGTTGATTGCCTTAAGGCCGCATATGATTATTATTCACGCAGAGGCTACTGGTGACGTAAAAACCGCGCTTATGCAGATTCGTCAAGCTGGAATTATGGCGGGATTAGCTCTATTAAAGCCGACGGTTCCGCGAACGGTTGAGGAATTGATAAAAATAGCAGATCATGTGATGATTTTTAGCGGTGAGTTGGGGCGATTTGGCGGAACTGCTAGTCTTATGCAGCTAGAAAAAATACGACTTATTAAAGCTATTAATCCAAATGTAGAAATCGGATGGGACGGCGGAGTGTCTATAGATAATGCATACAGCCTAGTTCAGGGCGGCGTTAACGTTCTGAATGTTGGCGGCGTTATTCAGAAATCGTCAGATCCGCGCGCTATTTTCTCCAGATTGCAGCAGGAGATTAATAAAACGAGCGTGCTTTAATGAATATCGATCAAATAGCGAAATTGAAGAAAATATCGCAACAATTGCGAAAGTCTGTTATTCGCGAATTATCAGCGGCTGGTTCAGGGCATTCTGCTGGGTGTTTGGGTTTTGCTGACGTTATGGTGGTTTTGTATTTTCACGCCATGCAACTAGATCCTGAGAATCCTAATTGGGAGGATCGGGATATTTTCGTAATGAGCAACGGTCATTATGCGCCACTTTTATATGCGACGCTGGCGGAGCGAGGATTTTTTGACAAAAAAGAGTTGGCTAATCTGCGAAAATTTGGTTCCAAGCTTCAAGGCCATCCAGAACGCGGCAGTTTACCGGGAATTGAAACGACTAGCGGTCCTCTGGGATGCGGTCTAAGTCAGGCGGCCGGCATGGCGTATTCATTGCAATATTTGGGTGGTAATCCTGAGCGATTCGTTTACTGTAGTTTGGGCGATGGCGAGCTTGATGAAGGGAATGTTTGGGAAGCAGTGATGTTTGCGAAAAAATATAATCTGGCGAATTTAATTGCGATTGTTGATAGAAATAATATTCAGATTGGTGGCGATACGGAAAAGGTGATGCCGTTAGGTGATTTGGCGGATAAATGGCGAAGTTTTGGCTGGGGGGCGCAGGAAATTGACGGACATAATTATTCGGCAATAATTCAGGCGATTGATAAAGCAAAGAATTCTCGGCAGCCAAGCGTGATAATCGCGCATACAATTCCTGGTCGTGGCGTTGATTTTATGGAATATGATTACCATTGGCATGGAAAATCTCCAAACGCCGAGGAGGCGGAGCGGGCGCTTGTTCAATTGAGTGAAGGAGGCGGCAAATGAGTTTCTTAATGGAGAATTGGCAGAATTCAGAACTTGCGGCAATTCGCGTTGGTTTTGGCGAAGGCTTGGTGGATATTGCGAAGAAAAATAATTTGGTGGTGGCGCTGAGTGCGGATTTGATGGAGAGCGTTGGCTTTGGTAAGTTTTATGAGGAAATCGGGAAACCGCGGGCAATTGAAGTTGGCGTGGCGGAACAGAATTTGGTTACCGTGGCGTCTGGATTGGCGGCTATGGGAAATATTCCGTTTGCAGCCAGCTATGCGGCGTTTAGTCCTGGTCGCAACTGGGAGCAGATTCGCACGACGATTTGCCTTAATAATCAGCCGGTCAAGCTGGTCGGTTCTCATGCAGGATTAAATGTTGGTCCAGACGGTGCGACGCATCAAATGCTGGAAGATATTGCGCTGATGCGAAGCTTGCCTAATATGGTGGTTTTGGCGCCCGGTGATGCTAATGAGGCCAAGCTAATGGCGGCGGCAATGGCTGGAGATAAACACCCAAACTACGTAAGATTGCCAAGAGAAAAAACGGCGTTATTCCTGAATCAATCTACTTTTGAGATTGGAAAAAGTTATACGTTGAGGCGCGGTAAAGATGTTGCCTTGTTTGGAACTAGCGTGATGACTTATCAATTACTGTTGGCGGCGGAAAAGCTCGCGAATGAATATGACATTCAGGCGGAAGTGATTCATTTTCCGACAATCAAGCCGCTGGACGAGGATGCTGTGCTTGATGCGGCTCAAAAATGCCAAGCCGTCATTACGGCGGAAGAAGGGCAGATTACTGGTGGATTTGGCTCAAGCGTGGCAGAAGTTCTTAGTGAGAATTTGCCAGTGAAGATGAAACGAATCGGCGTTAATGATGCGTTTGGCGAGTCTGGCAAAATGTCTGAATTGTGGCGAAAACACGGTTTGGATGTCGATTCAATTGTTCGTAGTGTTGTCAATTTTCTCCAGTAAAAAGCCCGCCAGGAGCTACTGCCAAGATCCAATTAAAGACCTCAAAGCGGTAGTCCTGGCGGGTTGTGTGTGTCACCTACGGTCACACCTGGAGTTGCACCCCTCGTGGTGGTCGTACCCGTCGTGGTGGTCGTGATGTTTCATGCCGATGGCCGCGGCGGGGAGTATGGTGCTCCCCATCGCGAACGCCAGCGCCGCCGGTAGTCCGTAGGCTACGTAGAGATGGGCGACAATCACCCACCACACTGCGGATAGCAGTGCAACAATAATCAAAAACGAGTTCCCCATGAAATAAACTGCTCGTACTACGGGGTTCATGTTCTCTCCTCTACTGAAGCTCAAGACCAAAGGGCTCTTTTGCCCCTAGGAAAGTCTCGAGCAAAAGTTATTTTATATTATCACCAAAACAACATGATGTCAATTCTCTTGGCATAGCGGGCGGTAATTGATATAATTACCATAAGTATTTTAGGGGGGCAGTATGGGATTATCAATTTCAGAGATTCGGAAAAACACGACGCGGGCGCGTCATTTAATGCAGCGGACACGGGCGCAGCGTTTTGCGGTTGGGGCGTTTAATATTGACAATCAAGAGACGCTGATTGCGGTGGCGCGGGCGGCACAAAAACTCCAATCGCCAGTGTTGGTTGAGGTTTCTGACGCCGAAGTGAAGGCTATGGGTCTAGAGAACGTTCGCGATTTGGTGGACAATTATAAGGCTGAGTATGGAATTGAAATGTACTTGAATCTGGACCACGGTCCGACGGTTGAGGGTTGTAAGCGAGCGATTGACGCTGGATATGAGTTTATTCATATTGATATTTCTCAGGCAAATCATGACGCTTCAGACGAGGAAATTATTGCCAAAACTAGTGAGGTTGTTGAATATGCCAAGTTTACCGGCGCGCTAGTGGAATCTGAGCCACATTATTTTGGCGGGAGCTCAAATGTCCATACGGAAGATATAAATTACGAGGAGATAAAAAAGACTTTCTCTACGCCAGAGGGTGCCCGGGCGTTTGTTGAGGCGACTGGAATTGATACTTTTGCGGCGGCGATTGGCAATTTGCATGGCAAATATCCAGTTCCGAAAGTGTTGGATTTGGATTTGTTGGCTGACATTCGCGAGGCGATTCATTGTCAGATTTCGTTGCACGGTGGGTCTGGCACGCCGCTGCATTATTTTGAGGATGCTGCGAAAATTGGCGTTTCTAAGATTAATATTAATTCTGATATGCGCTATGCTTTCCGAACAACCCTGGAGAAAACTTTGCGAGAAAATCCAAATGAGTACGCTATCGTTAAATTAATGCCGCCAGTTTATGCTGCTGTACAGGAAGTGGTGGAGTCGAAGATTAAGGCGTTTAATTCCGTGCGAAAGGCGGTGGTTTGATGGCAAAAATTATCACCGTTGGTGCGGCGATTCAAGACGTATTTTTAAGTCAATCAGACGCACTGACGCCAGTTTGTGAAAGTCCAGAACATTGTTTTGCGCGACTAGATTTAGGTGCGAAAGCTGACGTAAACCAGATTCATTTCTCGACTGGTGGTGGAGCTACGAACGCCGCAGTAACGTTTTCCAGACAAGGTCATTATGCTAGTTTCATGGGCGCAATCGGACATGATCCAGCGGGTCAAGCGGTAATTGCAGATTTGGACAAGGAAAATATTGACACGCATTTGGTGCGATATTCGCCAAAATATAGCACGGGATATTCAGTTTTACTATTAGCCTCAAATGGCGAGCGAACGATTTTAACATACCGCGGTGCTTCAACGCATTATCATGAGGCGGATTTTGATTTATCCGAAGAGGATGCGGATTGGCTATACGTTTCAACTTTGGCAGGAAATATGTCAATGCTTCATAAATTATTCCAGCAAGCCAAGCGTCGTGATATGAAAATCTGCTTTAATCCCGGGAAGAAAGAATTGGCGCAAAAGGATAAATTGCTGGGATTATTGTCTGATGTTGACGTTTTAACTTTGAACAAAGAAGAAATGCAACAGTTGGTGTCTGGCGAGGATTTGGAAGCCTTGGTTAGAAGAGGTTTGAGATTAGTTCCAGTCGTTTTGGTGACGGACGGCGTAAATGGCTCAATTGCAAGCGACGGAAAAACTATTGTGCGAGCGCTGATGTACGACGACAGACCGTCAATTGACAGAACTGGCGCTGGAGATGCGTTTGCGTCGGGATTTTTGAGCGAATGGGCGCGAAGCGGTAATTTGAAAAACTCTGTGATTATGGGCAGTGCGAACGCTAGCTCAGTGGTTATGAAAATTGGTGCAAAAGCTGGAATTTTATATGCCGGCACAGTACTTCATACTATGCCAATTCAAGAAAGGGAAATATAATGGCGCAGAATTTGGGAAAATTGTTGGGCGGTGACGCGAAAAAGCGTCGAGCATTAACCGAGCTCAGGCAGATGACTAGGGATGACAGCGATGTGCGATTGATTGCGGAAATATTGGCTAGAGCACACTCAATTATTCGATCTCTAGGTCTGGATCCGTCAAACGCTACGGCAGAAGAAATTTATCAATCACTAATGGCCATTGCGCCGAAAGTGGACAAATGGGCGCCGTTCAAGGCTTCTGAATGGGTGCTTTTGGACGTTGATGGTCAGGTGATTTCGTTTAATCCGATTGATATTATAAATAACTATCACTGCCAGTTACCTCTGGGGAAGCAGCAGACAACGTACGGCAAGCGAGGTCTGGGATTTGAGATTACGCGCCGATATAAAAACCACCCGCGCACATATAATCCAGCTGTGGAGCGAGTGGTCTGCCAGGGAGGAATTTGTTGGATTGAGCCGAAAACTAAGAAATAGCTATCGGTCGCAACAAGTTCGCTGATTTTTAATTAAATTAACCACCTCTGGAATATCTTCGGTGATTGTGTAGATTTTTTCATCGCCGTCAGAAATTAATTTATTTGGAAGCATATTTTCGCAAACAAAATCATCCCATTTGCCCCAGAATTTTTTATCAAACAGAACAATTGGCACTGTCGCCATTTTCTTAGTTTGTGTCAATGTGATAATCTCACAAATTTCATCCATTGTACCGAATCCGCCAGGGAAACAAACGTACGCATCGGCCAGAAGTGTCATAACGATTTTTCGTGGCGCGAAGTGGGTGAATGCGAACGAATCTGTCGTGTAGTTGTTTAATGATTGTTCGTGCGGCAAGCGAATGTTGAATCCGACTGATTTTCCGCCAGCTTCCATGGCGCCGCGGTTTGCTGCTTCCATAATTCCGCCACCACCGCCGGTGATGATTGTGTAGCCTTCTTTAGCTAATTGAAACGCTAAGTCTTTGGCTTTTTGATAATATTCATTATCTTCAGTTATCCTGGCTGATCCAAAAAAAGTCACGGTTTTATGATATTTTTGGAGAATTTCATAGCCGGCATGAATTTCGTCATCGACTTTTCCTAATCTGAACATCGCAGCCTGAAGTTGCAATTCGCGCGGAATACAAACATTTTTCGGTGTCATCATTATCCTTTTTATTTTATGATTTTAACTTTATTACTATATCATAAAATGCCTATGGTTACAATATGTTGACGGCAAATAATCCATCATATACAATCAAAGCACAATCTAAATGGAGGTTTTATGGAAAATAAATCAACGGCTAATAAATGGCTGATCGCGGCGGTGATTGTTATGGGTATAATCATTGTCGCTATGGCTACTTGGATAATTGCTGGCGCTGTGTATAAAGACAAGGATTCTAGCGCTTCGGTAAAAAGTAGCCAGACAAAGAAGGATTCATCTGATTCAATAGAAAAAGCGCATAGTGAAGGCGAGGAGCCATCAAATGAGGCAAAGAAAGAGTATAAGGATTTCCGAACCAAAGGCGACGGCACGGGCATTCGTTTAACTTCAGCAAGCGATGTTGATAAGTTGGATATTGACAGTTCTTTGAAGAAGTTTTTGAAGTCTAAAGTTGGTCGGCCAATTCCAGAGCGTGAGGGTCCAGTGTATGAGCCAATCATTGACCGTGCATACGGAAAATATGCGGCAGTATATGGCCTGACGAACGCTTATACTATCATCGGACCAAAGAACGGCACTGGTGAAATTGCAATTGTTGCAGGCACGCAGCAAGGCGGTATGTCATGCTCAGACTTGAAGTCGGCGTCGGTTCCGAGTCGTTTGGTTGACGGCAAATGTGAAGTTTCTGGCTCGTCTCAAACTTATAGCCAAGACTAGTTTTCGTAAATATAGTAAAATAGAGAGGTGAATAAATTTC